>JAKLEG010000825.1 GCA_022703175.1 Myxococcota bacterium
GCGTCCTTTGTCGTCACGCCACGTGGCACTGCGCGCATCCCAGTCAAAATGGAGTCCCTGGCCGCGCGTCGCCACCCACACCTGCTTCACGCTGCGTTGGGTGTTGATGACGCACTGGGAGCCGTTACCAAACTGCAACGTCACCATGTCGCCGGTGACGGTCGCCTCCGCCAGGTCGGGGTCGAGCTGATCGAAGGCATCAGTCATGCGCCGCCACGTGGCCAACACCAGGGTGTCAAAGGTTTTGGTATCCATCGGCATCGCCAACATCCCCATTGAGGTGAGAGCCACTGTAGCGCGAGGTGAGGCAGGGCGAAACATTTGCGTCGCAGCGCCCAACAAAAACGACGGAAGAGAGTCCTCGACCAAGCCCTGCCAGATGACTAGACTCGCCAGGTGAAAAAAGCAGTCACCATTGTGGGCGGCGGGCTTGCGGGCTGCGAGGCTGCTTGGCAGCTGGCAACACGTGGCCACCCTGTCCGCCTCGTTGAAATGAAGCCTGTTGAGCGCACCCCGGCGCAAACCGCCACAACCCTGGCGGAGCTGGTCTGCTCCAACTCACTACGTTCGGCCAACCCGATGAATGCCGTCGGTTTGCTAAAGATCGAGCTGCAGCGCTTGGGATCGCTGGTCATCGGCGCCGCCCACGCCACCCGCGTACCTGCGGGGGACGCGTTGGCGGTAGACCGTGAGCAGTTCAGCACGCTCATCGACCAAAAAATCAACAGCCACCCGCTCATCGAGCGCGTGCAGGGACGCATCGACGCCTTACCCACCGAAGCTCAGGGCCTCGCCATCATTGCGACAGGCCCGCTCACCACCGACCTGTTGGCCGCCGACATCGTCAAGCTCACAGGTAATGAACGAATGTACTTCTACGATGCCATCGCCCCCGTGGTGGCCGGCGACAGCATCGACCGCGAGGTGGCATACGCCGCCTCACGCTATGACAAAGGAAATGGCGACGACTACCTGAACTGTCCGCTCAACGAAGCTCAGTACCGCGCCTTTGTAAATGAGCTTTGTGGCGCCGAGTACATGCCGCTGCATAGTTTCGAAGAGCCGCGTTACTTCCAAGGGTGCCTGCCGGTGGAAGTCATGGCGCACAGCGGCCCCGATACCTTGCGCTATGGCACCATGAAGCCCGTGGGACTGCATCACCCAGTCACCGGCGCGCGTGCTTTTGCCGTGGTGCAGCTGCGCAAAGAAGACAAGGACGGCCAGGCCTACAACCTCGTCGGTTTCCAAACGAAGATGACCCACCCCGAGCAGCGCCGCGTCTTTCGCATGCTGCCTGGGCTCGAAGCCGCCGAGTTTCTGCGGCTGGGTGCCATTCACCGCAACACCTACCTCGATAGTCCTGCGCTGCTCGATGACCGCATGCGGCTCGTGCGCGCACCTCACCTGCGTTTTGCCGGCCAGATCACCGGGGTTGAGGGTTACGTCGAAAGCACCGCCCATGGCCTGCTGGTAGGCTTGCTGCTGGCCCGAGAGCTTACGGGCCTGTCCGTGGTGCTGCCACCCGCCACCTGTGCGCTGGGTGCCTTGGCAGGGCACGTGCTGGGGCACTCGCGGCTGCCCGGACGTCCGCACGAACCCCAAAACATTCACTGGGGTTTGTTCCCACCCCCGCCTACGGGCACCAAGAAGCGCAACACCAAGGACGTACGCCTGCT
>JAKLEG010000826.1 GCA_022703175.1 Myxococcota bacterium
GTCATGGCAATCTGAATAAGCTCCTCGGCGCCGATGCGGGTGATCGCGGCCTCGATGGAGGTGACGTGGCCGTGCGCTCGCCTAATAACGTTGTTGGCGTGGCGCAGCACGGTGGCGGTGAGCACCTGATCGACGCGCACGATCGCGGCGATTTGGCTGGCGGTCCAATTTTGGCTGCGCGCCAGCTGCGTCAAGCGGGCTGCCACCGCCGGGTAGGGTGGCACCGGCACTTTGTCGTGGGCCACCAAATCGACGATGCGGCGGTCGAGTTGCACCAGCGCGGGGGCCGTAAGCCCGTCTGGCAGAGGTTCTGTCGCAACCATCGGCATCCGTTCCCCCAACCTTTCTCATAATATGGAGGGGCCGCTGGCGCCGCGCCACCTCACTTACGCGTTTTGTCAACCACGCCGGTCGTTGCTTAGCCTAAGCCTTGGGGTATAGAAGCGCCCACCATGGGATGCAGTGGACCGCTACCCACCGAGCTCGTCACCAAGCGCCGTCGCTTGTGTGTTTTTCTCCTACAGATGGGTGGCCCGGCAACCCTCGCAGATATTGAGCCCTTTCTGGTCAATCTGCTCTCCGATGTTTTGCCGGCCCCGCGGCTCATCAGGTCGCTGTTGGCGCGGCTGATCGCCCGTAAGCGCGCCCCCAGGGTTGCGCCGTTGTACCAAAAGATAGGCGGCGGCTCGCCCTTGCTGCGCAACACTGCGGCCCAAGCCGAGGCGTTGGAATCCGAGTTGAATGCCCGGGGTTATGACGCCAAGGTGTTGGTGTGCATGCGCTACACGGCGCCGCGCGTCGGCCAAGCTTTGGCGTTGGCCCGCAGGGATTGGTCGGACGCCACCTGGATCGCGCTGCCGTTGTACCCGCAGTATTCGCTGTCCACCTCCAAAACCAGCCTCGACGACCTGTGTGCGGGCATGAGCACGCCCGAGATGACGCGCTTGGTGTCGGTGCCGGCCTATCCCACTGACGACGGTTATTTGGCGGCCCTGGTGGAGTGTGTCCGCGAGGGGCTCATGCGTTTTTCGGCCGAGGAGCGCGCGCGCATGCACCTGGTGTTTTCGGCGCATTCGCTGCCGCTGTCGTACGTGAAGCAAGGCGATCCGTACCCCACCCACGTGCAGCAAACCGTCGCGGGGGTTACGGCCAGGTTGGGCGCGCCGCCGCCGCACCACTTGGCCTATCAGAGCAAACTCGGCCCGGTGAAGTGGCTCACCCCCTCCACGGTGAGCATGGTGCAGGAGCTGGCGGCCAAAGGCGTGAAAGAAATCCTGGTGGTGCCGGTGAGCTTTGTGTCCGACCATATCGAAACGCTTTCGGAATTGGATTTGGAGCTCAAAGAGCTCGCCCACAAAGCCGGCATCACGCATTTTGAACGCGCCCCAGTCCCAGCGGCCCGCGCCACCTTCATTCAGGGGTTGGCCGGTATCGTTGAGCACGCGCTGCCGACAGATAACTAGTTACGATTGGCATCTCCACCGCGCTGATTCGTTCAGCCTTTCCAGACAGGCGCCGCTCGCGTAGGCGACGAGCGTGCAGGCTATCGCCAATCCGAACGGTCACGCAGCGGTCGCGACAGCGGTGCCCGTCGTGTCACCACCTTTCAGCATGGTTTCGGGCACGGAAATACCAGGGTTGTCGG
>JAKLEG010000827.1 GCA_022703175.1 Myxococcota bacterium
CTTGGGGCCATCGAACTTACGCTCTTCGCGCAGCCGACCCACGAGAGCTAACGCCATGGTGATGCCGTACAGCTCGCGTGCCTCAAAATCCAACAGGTGCGCCTCGACGCGCATCTCTTGCCCTCCAAAAGTCGGATTCGTGCCGATGTTGACCACCGCCGGAAACCGTCCAAACGGCCCGTTGGCGAAGGCCGCATACACACCCTGTTTCGGAAGCAAATCGTTGGCGATGGCAAGGTTGGCGGTGGCAAAACCCATGCCTTTGCCGCGCTGGTTACCGCGCATCGCCAGACCCAAGAGCTCCACAGGGTGCCCCAACAGCGCTTCAGCCTCTGGAATTCGCCCCTCACCTACCAACGTCCGGATACGCGTCGAAGACACCCGCCCACCTTCAGCGACCACCGGCGGGATGACATGCACGGTAGCCCCGGCGGCCGCGCAGTGTTCGGTGAGCAACGCCGTAGTGCCTTTGCCGCCCGCGCCAAAGCTAAAGCCTTCCCCCACCACCACGTGCTTGGCGCAAAGCTTGCCCAACAGTAACTCGTCGACAAAGCGCTCGGGAGAAATCGCAGCAAATTCCGCGCTGAAACGCTCCAACAACACGGCGTCTACGCCCAGGGCCTGCAAGCGCTCGATGCGTACCTCCACCGGTTCTAGAAGCTTGGGCGCTTTGGCGGGCACCAACACCTGGGCCGGGTGCGGCGTAAAGGTGTAGGCCAGGCTAGCGATGTGCTCCTTGCGTGCGAGCCCGACCGCAGTGTTAACCAGCATCTGGTGGCCCAGGTGCACGCCGTCGAAAATACCCAGCGTGACCGCATGCGCGCGCTCATGCTCCAGAGAAGCGCTGCTTGGGATGATACGCATGACCAAAAGGGTTACAGGGCTTGGCTAAAGATGCAAGGGCTTGCCGGTGGCGGCGGCCAAGGCAGCCTCCAACATCGCTTCGGGGAGCGTCGGATGCGCGTGCATCGTGTGCGCGAGTGCCGTGGCGGTCGCTTCCAGCTCCAGTGCGACCACAGCCTCTGCGATGAGATCTGTCGCGCGCACGCCCACAATGTGCACTCCCAAAACTTCGTCGTACTTGGCGTCGGCCACGATCTTCACGAAGCCTTCGCTTTGCCCCATGACCCGCGCTTTGCCCAAGGCCGAGAATGGGAAGCGCCCTACCTTGACCGTGTAACCCTTCTCCTTTGCCTGTTTTTCCGAAAGCCCGACGCTGGCGGCTTCAGGCTCGGCGTACGTACACGAGGGCGTATGTTGGTAGTTGATGGCATGCACCGGCTTGCCGGCGATGTGATCGGCCGCCAAGAGCGCCTCGTGACTTGCCACGTGCGCCAGTTGCGGCGTCGGCACAATGTCACCAATGGCATAGATGTTAGGCACCGCGGTCTGCATCATGGCATTGACCTCAACGGTGCCGGTTTTGCTGACGCTCAGGCCGACGTTCTCAAGTCCCAAGCCCTCGGTGTACGGCGCCCGACCCACAGCCACCAACACCACTTCGGCGCTGACGGTTTCGGTGCCGGTAGGAGTCGTTACCGTGGCCGAAACACCTGTCTCGGTGACCTCGGCCTTCTCCAAGCGGCTCTTGACCATGATGTTGATGCCCCGCTTCTTCAAGAGCTTCTCCATCTCCAC
>JAKLEG010000828.1 GCA_022703175.1 Myxococcota bacterium
GGTACGCCGGTGCGGCTACCAACCTTAGCCCACATCGATCTTGATGCGCTTGGGACGAGCACTGGCCGCACGCGGCAAGGTGATCTGCAATACGCCGCGTTCATAGGTGGCCTCACTGCAACTGGGCTCCACCGCGCAGGGCAGCTCCAGCACCCGTTCCACCTCACCGATGGCGCGCTCGGCGTGCACCACGGTGTCCCCCAACTCTACGTCCAGCGCCCGACGATTGGCACGCACGGTCAATCGTTGCCCTTCGAGCGAGACGTCCAGTGTTTTGAGATCGATGCCGGGCAAATCTACGCGCACAATGACCGAGTCGTCGTCGCTGACGATATCCAAGCCGGTGACGCGCCTAGGCACATACCGATGCTGGTGCTCAACCCCCGCCATCGCTTCAATGTCGTCCCGCATGTCGTTCAAGAGCGCATCCAACAAGCCAACGTTGCGCACTAACATGGCACTACCTCCGCACTCGGCATTACCCACCGCGCGCCTACAATCTTCGATTCGTCTGCCTTCAGGTAGTGCTGCAACGACGCCTGTCAAGCGCCGAGCGTCGCTTGCGGTGAGCTTAAGGCCGCCCACAACGTTTCGATCGCCTCGGCGGGCGAATGTGCGGTGTGCCAAGCAACACCCTCTAGCCTTCGATGATCCAGCTTCCAGGTCGACACGCCAACCACGGGTTTGCCGCGTTTGAGCGCGAACGCAATCTCCGACAACGTGCCAAGCCCCCCGCCAATGGCCACAAATCCTTCGGCGCAATTAGCGATGACTGCGTTGCGAGCATCTCCAAGCCCGGTGGGGATGGCGAGGCCCACGTGGGAATTGGCGTCGCTCGCACTGACACCTGGTAGGATACCGATCACCAAGCCATGCTTCTCGCGCGCGCCCTCAGAGGCCGCCGCCATCACGCCCCCCAATCCACCGGTCACAACCACCGCACCGCGCTCTGCAAGCAAGGCCCCTACCTCGCGGGCCAGGTTTAACTCCGCTGCGCTAGGACGCGACGCGCCCAGAACTGCCACCACACGACCACGCATCCATGACCTCCACCGCATGCTCTCTACAGACGCCCCTCGCTGCCGTCAAACGCTTGGGTGAGCAACGTTAGCGGTGTTATACCTGTCCTGGGAGAATACGCAGGTGGTAGCGAAAAATGAGCAACGCGCCGATGTTACCGTCGTAGGCGCAGGCCCTGCGGGCGCCATGGCGGCGCTCAACCTCGTACCCAAAGGTCTTACCGTCCTGCTGCTGGATGCTTGCAGCCTGCCCCGCCCAAAGACCTGTGGCGGCGGCTTGGTGGGACGCGCCCGCGCCTTGTTGCCGAGCAATTTCGAAGTGCCGTGGGAGCGACAGTTCCTTGGAGCCGAGCTGTACCTGCACGACCTGAATCAGCATTTCGTGGTGCGTGATGGCAAGCCGTTTTGTGGCACCGTCGAACGTCAGAGCTTCGACGCGGCGCTCGTCAAAGCCGCCGTGGCCCAAGGCGCCCTGCTACGCTCGCCATGCCGTGTGGAAGGCGTGCATCACCGCGGCAGCCACTTGGAGTTGGTGACCACCACCGGTTACATTCAGACGCAGTTTTTGATCATCGCCGATGGCGCG
>JAKLEG010000829.1 GCA_022703175.1 Myxococcota bacterium
CGGGGAGCCAATCATGCCATAGGCCGCGGCCTGGGTATCGTTGATGCCGAACACCGACAACCCCATCAGAATCGCCCCTTGAAACGTGCCCAAGTTGCCAGGGCCGGCTGGCAGCATGATGCCAATCACGAGCACGCACACAACAGAAAACCCTGCGATCACGGGTAGATCCCAGCCCATGCCGAGCATCACCAAATACATCGCAAGGCCGTTGGCCGCCCAATACAGAAGCGTGTAACCAATACAAACCGCCAGCGCCCGCGGATCGTGCAGCGAGCGCAGGCCGTTGACGAATCTCCCCAACAACCCCACGGCTTTGTCCGTAAGCTTCTTGGAAATGGGCGAACCTAGTGCCGTCAACAACGCCAGCGTCCGCCTCTCGGTCACAAGCATACCGACAATCACGAGCGTCACCGCCGCAAAGAAGACCAACGCGGCCACCGCTGCCCCGAAGAGCGCGGTCGAGACCGCGTACCTCGCGTCCAACATAAAGGTTGTCAGGAAAAAGAGCAGCGTTACCAGCAAACCATCGATCGCACGCTCCACCACCACCGAGCCCATGCCGGCCGAAAACGACGCCCCGGTCTCCTTCTTCAGCAGATAGGGGCGCGCAAACTCGCCCAATCTGAGCGGCAACACCAGTACCAACATGAGGCCGATGCCGGAGATGCGGAATAGCTGCTGTGGAGTGACCGAGACAAACGACCGAATCAAAGAATCCCAACGCAAGATGCGGCAGAGCTGAATCACCACGGTAAGCGCCACAAAAGCCAATACCGCCCACCATTTTACGGTCGCAGTCTGTTGCCACATGCCGGCCATGTCGACGTTCCGAAACGCCCAATACAGACACACAACGCTTAGGGCCAAACTGACAATGAGTCGCAACGCGCGCTTCATACGGCCTCCACCAAAGGGCGTACCTGCTCTGCCGTAGCATCATCCAGAAGCCGCTGCGGATTCGTCAACCACGCGGCATGTGCGGCAGCCTCCCCCACGATACGACGAAACTCCGCTACCGCGTACGCGAGCCCACCTTTGGCATCTTCGAGTCGGTGCAGGTCGGTCGCCACCACGTGGGCCGCACCTTGCTCAAACAGAGCCACGGCGCGATCCTGCGCGGCCGGCCCAAATACCCCCGAAAAACTGCCGACTTCAAGTTGCACGCGCACCCCACGTTCCACAAGCTTCACGCATTGTGGGATCGGCAAAAACTCAGTGCGTTCCGGATGCGCAAGCAGAAGTCGATAACCCTTGGACTGCAAGCGGAACACCACCGTCTCGACGTTAGGGATGCCTCCCCAGGGAAGCTCCACAAGCAACCAGCGTCCTTTGCCGCCCAATGTCCGCACCCGTCCAAGACTGATGCGCTCAAACAACTCGGGCGACAGATAGTGCTCCGCATTGGTCGACACCGTAAGCGGGATCTGCCGCTCTTGCAGCGTCACCTTCAGCATTGCCATCGTCGTGGCTGCCACCTCAGGGTCGACGTCCCCCCCAGGCCCCATGCCCATATGCGGCGACGCCGCCACCTGCGTAAATCCGAGTGCCACCAGTGCGCGCGCCATCTCCAAGGCCTCATCGAGGTCACGCGC
>JAKLEG010000083.1 GCA_022703175.1 Myxococcota bacterium
CGCAGCATGTATGTGAGCGCGGCCGGCAAGTTTGCTTTGGCAGCGCCGTTCACCGAGCGCTTTTTCAGTTTGGCATGCCAAGGCGGCTATGTCGGGCTCATCAACGCCAACTCTTTTATGAAGCGCGAGTTTGGCAAGAAGCTCATCGAAGAGTTTTTGCCCAAGGTAGAGTTGACCAAAATCGTCGATACCTCGGGTGCTTACATCCCCGGCCACGGCACGCCCACGGTGTTGTTGTTTGGCCGCAAGCAGCCAGCCACTGCCGACAGCGTGCCCACGGTGATGGGCAAGCGCGGCGAGCCTGCGACCCCTGAGGTTGCGAGCGAAGGCTTGGTGTGGGCCTCGATTAGGGAGCAGCACAAGAACGTCGGTTTTGAGAACGAATACATTTCAGTCGCCAACGTGCCGCGTAAGACCTTCGCCAAGCACCCGTGGAGCATTGGTGGGGGCGGCGCGGCGGAGTTGAAGGAGTTGTTGGAGGAGAGGTGTGAGAAGAGGTTGGGGGAGATGGTTGCGAGCATCGGCTTCGCGAGCTTCCCAGGTGCAGATGAGGTGTTCTTGCATCCGCCATCAGTGGCTTTCACCTGGTCGTTGCCGTCCGAAATCGTGAAACCGGTAATCATCGGCGAAGTGGTTCGAGACTGGTCAGTCATCCCTCAGGAAATCGCGATTGCGCCGTACAAGGCAAATGGCGAGACACTTGAAGTTGCCGGCAGCGACATCTGGCTTCGCCGCCTCTGGCCATACCGTTCGACTTTGATGGGCACTGTTTCGTTTGGAGGACGAACTCGCGGATCCGAGGGAGGACCATGGTGGGTTTGGTACCGCTGGGTTCCTGAGAAGTATCGCACCCCCCTCTCCATCGCCTTCGCCTTCGTAGCCACGCACAACCATTTCGTGCTCGACCGCGGCGGCAAGGTGTTCAACCGCTCGGCGCCGATTATCAAGTTGCCAGAGGGCGCGAACGAAGATGAGCATCTGGCGCTCTTGGCGTATTTGAATAGCTCGACGGCGTGTTTTTGGATGAAGCAGGTGTTCTACCCCAAGGGCGGCGACCAAATGGGTGATGGTGCACGGCTGTCGGCTACCAGTTGGGAAGACCGGTACGAATTCGCAGGAACTGGGTTGGAGAAACTGCCACTGCCGCCAGGCCTCAACCAGCTAACCTCTTTCGGGCGACAACTTGATGCAATGGCTACCCAGCGGCTGGCGCTGCAACCGGGTTCAGAGCACGACCAGCGCCGCGATGCTGAGCTGTTGGCGCAGATGTCCAGGTTGCAAGAAGCGCTGGATTGGACGGTGTATCGACAGTTTGGGCTGCATCAAGACGCGGCCGTGTGCGTTGTTGACGACGCCGATCTTCCTGGACAGCGAGCCTTTGAACAAGACCTGGTGGCTCGTACGGGCGGCCAAGGCCCCGATATGGACTGGTTCAGGCGCGGTGGCTATGCGGCAACAACTGACGGCAGTGGTTCGCCCGTGCAACAGCAGCGCCGCAAGCTCATCGCGAGTGATCGGCAAATTGCCCTGGTAGAAAAGCTGGATTTCAAACGCTGGTGGCGAGTGCCAGACTGTGCCGCTTTGCGCCGGGCTGCCGAGCTGCACCAACTCGCAGGCGCCCTTGAGTCGGTTGCAAGCAGCAAGAAAGACACGAGCCTCGCGAGCCATCTCGCACAAGCGACAAGCACCGGCGACAACAACGCCGCCAAGGAATTGCTGCAAGCTGAAGCTGTGCCGTATTTGGCCGCCCTGCGTTTCACCGACGCCGGCCTCGAAAAGCACGCCGCCTGGCAACGCACCTGGGAGCTACAGCGCCGCGAAGATGCTGGTGAGAAGCTCGAAATCCCGGTGCCGCCCAAGTACGACAGCAAAGACTTCCGCAAGCCCGACTACTGGCGCCTGCGCGGCAAGCTCGACGTGCCCCACGAGCGCTTCATCTCTTACCCCGGCTGCGAAAGCGACGAAGACAAACAACCGGTGTACGGCTGGGCCGGGTGGAACCACCTCGAACAGGCGCAGGCGTTGGCGGCGCTGTACCAAAAGCGCAAAGTCGACGAAGGCTGGGAGACACAGCGCCTAATCCCCATGCTGGCCGGCCTGCGCGAGCTCGTGCCGTGGGTTGTGCAGTGGCACAACGAACCCAACCAAGAGTTCGACGGCCTAAGGCTTGGCGACTACTTCGATGAGTTTGTGAAAGCGCAGTGCCGCGAGCTGGGGCTTAAAGAGGAAGACTTGCGGGCCTGGCGGCCGGTGGCGGGGGCGGGCTCGCGGGGGAAGAAGGCGAAGGCGGCGGCGCAGGCGAAAGACGACGAGAAGGTTGAAGAGTAGACGTAGGGGGAGCGTATGCGTTGTGGCTCACCGGTTAGCGACAACCACGGTTGTGGCTCACAAAAGCTGATTCATGAGCCACAAGGGCATGGCGCGGCTCTCATCTGGACCTATGTTCAGTTGAGTGGATGTTGCGAAACGTATAATTGTGCGCCATCATATGTAATGGAACGTGACATATGACGCCGGCGAGAGGTCCTGCGTACCGACTGGACGAGTTGGTTTGCGCGTGCGGCTCGGGGGCTAAGGTTTACATATGGCCTATCGCACTGAAAACGGCACGAGACGACTTCAAGAACCTGCCAACGGCCGCCGATGTCAAAGCCTTCGTTCACGGCGAGCTCGGCACGCCCAGGTATTTGGGCACCAACAAACTCGAACTCTACAAAGGCCCGCCGCCGACGCCTCTCGTCGACGACTACAGTTTCGTATCTGGCATGCTGGAGGGGTACCTCGCGTTCTATCGAGACGCGAGGGGCAACTGGATCATCAAGTCGTTCAAGAAAAACCTCGTGCAAACGGTGGGAAACGATCCGCTGAAGCATTCGCCATTCTCGAATTTGCTACCCGGGAACAAAAAGTGAAGGAGGCCGAAGAGTCATGAACACCGTTCAATGTCCTTCGTGCGGTTCGATCGATGTAACGGCGTCCCAAGAGCCGGGGTCGCTGCCAATGTCCTACGGCCCCGATGCCACCTTCGTCGAGGTGAACCATACCTGTAATTCGTGCGGCCTATGCGCCGATTTTACCGGCGAGAATGATGCCGTTGTGAAGGCGGCCATTGAGAAGAGCGAGGCTGCTGCTGCCGAGTCGATCCTGCGGTGGTTCTCGGAGAATGGTGTCCCGGCAGTGCACTTCGAGCGCGTCCTGCGACTACCAATGCGTACAACCCAGCGATGGAAGTCAGGCGAGGTGTCGGCGGCGGCCTTGGCGCTGCTTAGACTTACACGCACTTATCCTTGGCTGTTAGACGTAGCCGATAGCAACTACGACGAACACGTTGCCATCGGCGCTCTTATCGAAGCTGCAGGTCACGCATTTCGGGCGGGGCTGTGCGCGCAGTTTAAGGGCGGCAGCATTGCGGTGACACAGACTGCCACTCAGGTGAACATCAACGCGGAGCTTTATCGGCACGAGCCCGTAGGTCCACCGGTCTTCACTGGAACAGACAGGGGCCAAGTATACATCCAGCCCCTTGCTCCCTCGTTTGGGTAGAGCCAGGGCTGCCAAGGCGCCCTGCAGATTGGGAAGAACCTCATGAAGCTTACTGATTTCATCTTGTGTGACGACATCCGTCAGGAGCGGGGTGACAAGCTGTCACTCATGGGTGTGTTCACTGACAACATCACGTTGCAGGTGCCGACGCACACGCCCCGGCCGTTTGGCTTCAAGCTTATGGCGTTTTTCCGCGTGCTCATTGAGGCAGCCGATCAAACAATGCCTGACCAGTTTCGCGTGTCGGTGAAGGGCTCCGCCAATGAGAACGTCACGATCGAAGGCGGCATCAACATCACCGGACGAATTCGAATGTTACAGTTGCCGCTGCCTTTGGTACCGCTCGCTGTACAAGGTGACACCACGCTGTCGTTTGAGATCCAGCTTCTTGCCAAAGGTAACGAGATCTTCAGAGCTGCGCCCCCGTATACCGTTTCGGTGCGCGTGACCGAGATCGATAGGGTTCACCTCATGGAGACTGAGGGGGAATCACGGTGATGGGCACCTAAACGAGCGGGCCCCGTTGGCCGAAGCCCGATCTCGCGATGCGACTAGACGAATTGACTCGAACTCTCTAGAATGTAACTGAGTTACAAAAGGGCGGCGCGTGACAAACAAGGGGAGCAACCGGCCGACCAAGGCTGATGATGTCGTTGCCAAGGTGAGGCGCCATGTCGAGCAAGGTACCTATCGAGACACAAGGCACGTCAACGAACGTAGGACGGAGCGCGGCATTACCTTGCTTGAGGTCTTGCAGGTGCTCATGCGGGGTTATCACGAAAAGCGTAAGGATGAGTTCAAGCCCGAGCACAACGACTGGAACTACGCGATCCGTGGCCGCACCGTGGATGCTAGGGAGTTGCGTGTGGCCGTGGCCTTTGTCGAACCTGGGCTATTGCTCATTACCGCTATCGATCTGAGCCCCAAAGGCTGACCGGGAGTGACTGCGATGGAGAAACGTACCCAAGCTCAGTTCGTGTATGAGGGCTTTGGCTTCCCCGTTGTATTGAAGCATGTAGCGATGGTGAAACTGCGCGGCACCTGGACGCCTGACTTGGATTACAACGGTTTGGCACGCGACGTCTTGCAGGCGATTGCCGTACACCCCGGCCGCCTGTCGGGGGCCGAGGTGCGCTTCGTGCGCCACTACTTCGCGCTGACGCTGCAGCAGTTTGCCGAGCGGTTCGGCGTCTCGCATCCGGCCGTGCTCAAGTGGGAGAAAGCCGGCGCGGCGCCCGCCAACATGGCCTGGGGTACCGAGAAAGACCTGCGCCTGTTCATTCTCGATACGCTTGGAGCCAAACCAAAGATGTTTGCAGATGCCTACCGGCGTTTGGCGCGACCTGCGCCGGTTGTGTCGCGGCGTATCGTGCTCAACCGAGCGGCATAGGAACCAATACGATGACGACTGCCTCTGTGCGCGAGCTGTTTGAACTCCCCAATCAAGTGGGCAAAGGTGACTTTGTCGTTAGGCTGTCTGAAGGTGTCGCCAAGCCAGAGGTTACTCTCCACACCTATGTGGCAACACCGGCCTTGGTGAGCGGCGCCTTTCGAGATTCGCTGGGCCTCGTCAAAAAGGCCATCGACCAAGGTGTGAGCAACGGCGCGTTTCTGCATGGCAGCTTTGGCTCCGGCAAGTCGCACTTCATGGCGATCTTGAGCCTGCTCATCGACAACCACCCAGGCGCCTGGGGCGTTGCCGACTTCCATCCGCTGCGCGGCGACTTCGATTTCGTCGCCAAGAAGAAGATCCTGCAACTGCGCTTTCATATGATCGGTCAGCGTAGCCTCGAAGGCGCTATCTTCGGTGAGTATTTGCGCGTGGTCCGTGAGCGCTTTCCGGAAGCGCCGCTGCCGGCGTTGTTTGCCGACGAAGGGCTTTTTGCTGATGCCTCTGGCCTTCTAGATCGACTCGGCGACCAGGCCTTTTTCGAGCCGATGAACGAGAGCACGCCTGCCGACGACGCGTGGGGCGAGTACGCCGAAACGTGGGAACGGGCGCGCTTCATGGCGGTGCGCGGCTCCGATGACCCAAAACAGCGCCAAGCACTCTACAGCGCCTTGGCCAAATCCCATTTCAAGTACGCTGCCCTACAAACCGACGGCTTTATCGACCTCGACCGGGGGCTCAAGCGCATTGCCGACCACGCCAAGGTCTTGGGCTTTGATGCGCTGGTGTTGCTCTTAGACGAGCTCGTGCTCTGGCTCGCCTCTCGCGCCTCTCAAGGCGACTGGCTGCACATTGAGGCGCAGAAGATGGTGAAGCTGATTGAGGCTCAACACGGCGAGCGTGCCATACCGGTGGTGAGCTTCATCGCTCGGCAGCGCGACCTGGCCGACATGGTGGGCGAAGCCTATGCGGGTCATCAAGAAGCAAGCCTCAGAACGTCACTGACCTGGTCGAAGGGGCGGTTTCAAACCATCCAGCTGCCCGATAGTGAGCTGCCCGAAATCGTTTCGCGCCGCGTTGTCATCCCCAAAGATGACCAAGCTAAAAAGACGCTCGACGAAGCGTTTCGAACTGTCGAGCAAACGGCGGGTAAGAACTGGAATACGCTCCTGGGCGAACAAGACGCCAAGGCCTTCCGCAAGCTTTATCCGTTCAGCCCCGTGCTGGTCGACACGCTGGTGGCGCTCTCCAACACGCTGCAACGCGAGCGCACGGCGCTCAAGCTGTTGATGGAACTGTTGATCGAGCACATTCGCGACCTCAAGGTAGGCGATATCGTCGGTGTCGGTGACCTGTTTGACGTCTTGGCAGGTGGTGACGACACCACCGACGGGCCGATGCGCGCCCGCTTCGATGCCGCGAAAGATCTCTACAGAAACCAGCTGTTGCCGATGATTCAGGCGAAGAACCAAACCGGCACGGCAGAGAGGTGCCAGCGGCTGCGGGATGGCCACAAGGTGTCGGTGGGTTGTTCGGGTTGCGCTGAGAAGCTGTGCCGACGCGACAATCGCATCGCCAAGACGATGCTCTTGGCTGCGCTTGTGCCCGAGGTGCGGGCGTTCAAGAACCTAACCGTGAACCGCTTGGCTGCGCTCAACCACGGCACGTTGGGAAAAATGCCGGTGCCGGGGCAGGAGAACGTGCTCGTCGCTGGCATCGTGAGAGATTGGGCGACGCAGGTGGGCCAAATCCATGTAGGTGAGCAAGCCGACCCGAGCGTGCTGGTGGAGCTTTTGGGGGTCAACCTCGAACCGATCATGGCTCGCGGCAAAGAGCATGACACCCCCACCGCACGGCGGCGCGTGCTGCGGGGGCAACTCTTCGAGGCGTTGCAGCTCACCAAGACGCTGGAAGAGCCTGTGCCGCACAAGCTGTTGTGGCGCGGTACCGAGCGCAAAGGAGCAGTGCGCTTTGGCAACATTCGCACGCTGCCTAAGGAGCAACTGCTCTGCGCTGAAGGGTATGATTGGTACATTGTTGTTGACTACCCGTTTGACGACCCGGGCTTTGGCCCGAACAACGATATCGAGGAGGTCACCAAGGTCCGTGACACGGCCAATGGCACCTGGACGCTTGCCTGGATTCCGAGTTTCTTCTCCGAGGCCAACAATCGGTTGGTGGGCGACCTGGCGATTCTCGATCACATCTTGCAGGACTCGGCCACCACGGCCGCCTATCTGAATCATCTTACGGTAGAGCAACAAACTCGCGCCCGCACCGACCTCGACAACCTCCGCAGCCAGAAGCGCGCCAAGCTTCGCAATCTGTTGGAGCAGGCGTATGGCATTGTCCAACCAGTGCTGTCGGAGTTCGACTCTTCGCGCATGGTCGACGACCATCGCCTGTTGCTCAAACCGGGGATTCGGCTCGACCCGGCGCTGCCGCCCAACCTTGGTATGGCTCTCGAGCACTATGTCGGCAGCTTGCTAGACCGGCGTTTCTCGCGACACCCGCCGTTCCAGGGCAAGATCTCAAAACAGCTCGTGGCAAGGATGCTCGAGTTCTTCGAAGCCCTGGTCGATGCGCCCGAACGAAAACTGCCGGTCGACAAAGATGCGCGGCAAGAAGTGCAGGCGCTGCTTGAGCCGTTAGGGCTTTCGCGCACCACCGAGAGCATGGCGTTTCTTTGCGAAGACGCGGTGTTGCAGATGCTTGAGAATACGCGCAATCAGGGTGCCGTCGAGACACCGACTGTGGGTCAGGTGCGCTCGTGGATGGACCCAAAGCGTGCCATGGGTTTGCCGCTCGAAATTGCTGACCTCGTGGTGCGTGCCTATGCTCGGTGGGCCGCTCGCACACTGGTGCGTAACGGGGCGCCCTATGAAGTTCAGCCCGGCGTGGCCCTGCATAGTGAAGTCGAGCTGGAAAAGCCACCGTTGCCAACTCAAACGGAGTGGTCGAAAGCGCTCGACGCGGCAGGGCACCTCTTTGGAATCACCCTCGCCGGAAAAGCGCTGCACGCCGATAACCTGAAACGCTTTGAGACCCAGCTCAAGGCGACGCTCAAAGACACTCAGGCCGTAGCGGCGTTGCCGGCGCTTCTTGCAAAACGCTTGGCCGAGTATGGCAACGTGAGCGATGCCCCGCGACTGGTTACGGCCAAGTCTGCCGACACTCTTTGTGCGGCACTTGCGGGGAAGAATGGGCTTGCGTTGGTACAGGCGCTGGCCGGTTTTGTCGCCCAAACCAGCCCTCAGGCTGTGGGCAAGAGCATTGCTCGCGCCCAAGAGACGAGCGCGGCGCTCGAAGCGGGCCTTACGTTTGGCGTGTTTGCCCAACTCAAGAATCGTGAGCCTGGGGTAGACTTGCTCGTGCAGCTGGCCTCGGCCTTGAGCCAAGATGAACTCAACGTCGAGCTTGCAGCGAGGCTTCGCGGCTTGGCCGAAGCAGGTCAGAAGCTCTTGTTGGGTGACGCAACGCCTGTTCTGGCGCAAGGGCGTGAGAGCGCGACGGTTGCCGTCTCGGCCAAGACGGTTGGCGAACTCTCTGCGAAGGTTGTGGCACTTCCGGAGCAGATCTTGGCGAAGTTGCCCAAGGGTGCCACGGACATTCAGGTGACCATCAAGATCGAGTTCGGCCGATAGCAGGCTTGCGGGGGCAAGAGTGATGTCATCAACCGATGTCCCAGTGCTCACGGGCGGCGAAATTCAAGAAGAGTTGTCGTGGCTCTTTCAAGGAACACACCGGAGCTTTCTCGTGGCCTTGTGGGGCACGGGCACCGAAGAGGTCGTGGAGGTAGAGCGGGCCGGCCGCTTTCGCGTTATTCCTGCCAAGAGCGAGCTGCAGCTCCGCGACCAGCTGCCACCACTGTTGGCCCCTGACGAACGCATCGTGTTTCTAGTGCCTTGGGCGCACGAGCTGCCTCTCGATATTGCGGGTCGCTTTGCGTTGGGGGGCAGAGTCTTGCGCGTGGGGCGCAACCGCAGACTTCAAGCGTTGCTCCGAGTGTCAGAGGCCGACCCGGAGGCAATCGAAAGCCGGCTCGCCGAATACATTCTCAACGCCGACAGCAAGGAGCTTCCGGCTTACCCGCAAGGCAAGCTCACTTTGGATGGCCTTTGGAGTCACTGGCTTAGAGTCAGGTGGGGCGCTCCGACCGAGGGCGCGCTGGGCCTCGACTCGCTCATGGCTTGGGCGGCCAGAAATAGCCAGGGTGCGGCCTTTGTCGCCGATGTCGAGGCCAAGAGCGGTTCGGCCATGCGCGAAGATCTCCTGCGCTGGCTTACGACTCGCGTAAACGCTGCGGCCGCGGTGGTGTGGAGGGCCTGGGAGAAGAACAAGGGCCGAACGTTGGTCGAGCTATCCACAGTGGCCGATTCGTTTGAAGACTTGCACGACCCGGTCGTGATGATGTGGCTCGATGCCGTGTTCGGTGCAGAGCTTGCGGAGGCACTTGCCGGCATGGCGCCTGTCGACGCGGTGCGTGCGCTCAGTCGCAACGTCGACCTCGCGATTGCTCACCTACGCAAGGCAAATGCACCGTTGGCCACGCAGGTCATCGAGTCGGCCAATGCGTTGGTATTGAAGAGTCAGACGCTCACGCAGGTCGTCGGCAAGAGCCGCCGTTTGCCCTGTGGCTGGGACGCGACCTGCAATGCCATGGGCGACCAGTTGGTGTCGCTGGCCAAGGCTCCCAGCGCACCTGCCGTGGCACGGGCTTGCGAACTCTTGCACCGCCTTGAGAATCACGAGTTTTTCAAGGGCGAGTATCCGGCCCAACGCGCCCTGTTCGAGCGCGTGGAGATGGCTGTGCGACTGAGCGCGTGGCTTGCAAGTCCACGGTCGCGCCCAGAGCCCAATTCGAATGCCTCCTATGCGGCGGCCGAGACGCTGGCCAGGTGGTACTGCGAGAACGGTGGTTACGTGGACTGGGCACGTGCCCGTAGTCGCGGTGAGACCACGGGGAAACTGGCTAAGGGTATCGAAGCAGTGTGCGCCGCCGCCGACTTGCGCCGCCTAGAGTTGGATCGAGCGTTCGCTTATGGCCTTCGTGAATGGTTGCATGCGGGTAGGCCCGGGCGGGCGTTGTTACCCCTCTCAAGCGCGTTCGCAAGTCTTGGTGCCAAGTTCCTTTCTGAAGGCCAAGATCGGCGGCTGCTCGTGGTTTTGATGGATGGCATGGCGTGGGCACAGGCCATCGAGATTCTCCAGTCGCTTGAGAACGAGAAGACGCCCTGGGGTCCATTGGCTTGGCATGCTGCGCCGGCCAATCGCATCGGGGGCAGCGCCTACCCACCGGTGCTTGCCGAGCTGCCCACCGAAACGCCCTTTAGTAGAACGGCATTCTTCGCCGGCAAGGCGATGCCAAGTGGTACGGTGCCAGCCACCTCAGAAGACCCAGTACGGTGGGCGAGGAACAAGGCGGTGTTCGCGTTCTTCAGTGCCGGTGAGAATGCGCCGTTATTCTTGCGGGATCAAAGCACCGATGGCCATGGCTCGCTGTCGGCTGACGCTGAGGAGGTGGTGAAAGACCCCTCAAAACGCATTGTTGCTATCGTCATCAATGCCATTGATGCCTCGCTTCATGGCGATGCACAGGCCTGTCACCCGTGGACTGCGACCCACATCAAGCCGTTGCACCCCTTACTCGATGCCGCTCGTGAGGCAGGTAGGGCCGTGCTCTTGGTCAGCGATCACGGGCACATTCCTGGCGCTTCACTCAAGAATGTTGGAAGCCATCCAGACGGAGGCGCACGTTGGCACGGTACCCAAGATCCGACAGCCGCTGTTGGCGCGTACGAGATAGCGGTCGACAAGAAGTATGCATGGACTCCTAAGGGCGCCGAAGGCGTTGTTCTCACCTGCGATGACCAGCACAAGTATGGCGGTGGCGTGACCGTTGGAACTCATGGTGGTGCCACCTTGGCCGAGGTAGTGGTGCCCTCGGTGCTGATCGGGTGGGAAGGGATGGATGCGACCGTGGGGGCCAGCGGCAATGACGCTTCGCTCCTTAGGGTTCAGGCTCTACACGTGCCTCGTTGGTGGACCTACGACATCGACGAAGAGCCGGCCCCCATCGAAGAGTTGCTGGTTGCCACGCCCACTCCGAAGGTAAAAGGTGGGCGCCAAGCGGCGCCCCAAAGCCAAGCCTCGTTGCCTGGTGTTGCTCTCGAACCACCGCGGCCCACCACCATTCTCAAGGCGTTGGCCGAGTCGAAGTTGTTTCAGGCCCGAGTGCAAGAGAGCGATCGCAGCGAGGTTTTGAAGGCCCTTCATTACCTGATGCAGAAGGACAACTTGGCGCCAGCGGCATCTTTTGGAGCTGCGATGGCTATCCCCCCGTACCGAGTATCGGGCTGGGTGACCACGAAGCTCGGCGAAAAACTCAACCTAGACGGGTATTTGGTGGTGAGCTTCAACGCCGCGACGAATCAAGTGGTGCTCCACCGCGGCATGTTGGAGCAGTTGTTTGAGGTGAAGCTGTGAGCCACCTGTCCAACTCTCCAGCCGCAGTCTCCGCGAGCAGCGACGGGGGCCAGACTGTATGAGGGTCGCTGCAGTCACCATTGTTGTCGTCGCGAGCCTGGTGGCGTTTCATGAGCAGATTCTCGTCCTGGTGACGGTGCTCGGAGCGTCACTTGTTTTCGTCGCGGCTCTGCCTTGTCGAGATGCTGTAGGCCGCAATGCTGGGCTTCTGGCAGGGCGCATTTGGAGGTTCGTCCGTGGCAGCGCGAGCCAAACCAGGGGGCCTAGTGACTCGCAGGCACTTGGCGTGGCTGTTGAGAACAATGGGAGTTCGAGTCCCGCATCGCCGATGCCTGACGCCATCACCATGGCATCATGTTCAGAGTCAGGTGAATCAATTGAACTGGCACAACCTTCTCGGCTGAGCGGCGCCGATAAGAATCCCGTAGCACTGCTTGATGCTCTAAGGCGCTCGAGGGTTTTCACCTCAAGAATACACGTGTGCGACCGCGAGGAGGTCATTAGAGCGCTTGAGTATCTGTTGCAGAAACAGAATCAGGTTCCAGCTACGGAATTCGCGAAGGTGATGGGCATTCCAGCGTATCGGGTCGCAGGATGGGTTAGTGCGAAGCTAGGAGAGCGTCTGAACCTGGACGGCTATCTCGTCGTGCGGATCGATCCCACCACCAACCAAGTTGTTCTTCAGCCTGCCGTGCTGGAGCAAGTCTTCGAGGTAAGTCTGTGAGCCAAGCAACTCTGCTTCGCCGACGCGAAATCATCGAGGCCCTCAGACGTGGTACGGTGCCGCGTCGCGGGCTCGAACAATTTGCTGTTGGCCTTTCGCGGTTTGAGCAAGCCATCGATCTCGAAATCGAGGCGGCTGCAGCAGGGCGAGGTTCATTTAAAGCCGTTCGTGGGGACTATGGCACTGGCAAGACCTTTTTCGTGCGTTGGCTCCAGCATCGTGCACGTCAACTCGGTTTTGCCACCGCCGAGGTTCAGATCTCTGAGAACGACACTCCCCTCTACCGAATGGAGACCATCTACCGCCGGGCGTTGGAGGGGCTGCAAACACAGGAATGGGAGAGCGGCGCTTTTCGCGCCTTGATCGACCGCTGGTTCTTCACCCTTGAAGACGAAGTTATCAGTCAAGGCAAGGTCGACCAGAACAACGCTGATGCTGTTGCGGCTCAAGTTGGGACGTTGCTTGAGCAACGGCTGGCGTCGATTAGCGCCAATCACCCACAATTTGCCGCTGCCCTTCGCGGCTGTCACAGGGCGCGAACGCAGGGTGACCTTGCTACCGCCGATGGACTCTTGGCTTGGCTGATGGCGCAGCCGAATGTCTCGGCAAGCATCAAGGGTTCGGCGGGGCTAAAGGGCGACGTCGACCACCGCGGTGCCGGCGGGTTTTTCCGTGGCTTGCTTGCGGTGCTCCAGCAGATCGGGCGCAAGGGCCTGGTGCTCGTGTTAGACGAAGTCGAGACGATCCAGCGGGTTCGCGCCGATAGTCGGGAGAAAAGCCTCAACGCTATTCGGCAGCTCATCGACGAACTCTATGACGGCCGTTATCCGGGGCTCTACGTCGTCATCACCGGTACACCGCAGTTCTTTGATGGGCCCCAGGGGGTCAAGCGGCTGCCACCTTTGGCGCAGCGCCTTCACGTCGACTTTGCGGCCGATGCGAAATTCGACAGCTCCCGGGCCGGGCAGATCAGGCTCCAGCCGTTTGACACCGAGAAGCTGTGCATCGTCGGGATGAAGGTTCGGGATCTGTATCCGACTGAGCACCCTGAACGCATTGCCTCAAAGGTAACCGATGAGGTCGTGAGAGGTCTTGCAAGCAGCGTCGTCGGCCGGCTGGGAGGCAAGGTAGGCGTTGCGCCTCGCGTGTTCTTGAAGCGACTTGTGGGAGATGTCCTCGACCGCGTCGAGGAACACGCGGAGTTCAATCCCACCGCGCATTACAACTTGGCTCTAGACCCGAACGAGCTAACGCCCGAGGAGCGAGTTGCCGCCGGCATCGAGCGGTCGGTGGACGATATTGAACTGGAACTTCGCGACAAGCTCGTCAGCAACGAGAGATCATGACCGCGTTCGACCGACTCGCGCCAGCGCTGCAGTACCATGTCGTCAACACGCTCTTGTGGCCCAACCTGCGCCCGGTACAGAGCCTCACGATCGACACGGTGCTCGACGGGAGCAATTGCGTCGTTCTTGCACCCACCGCCGGCGGCAAGACTGAGGCGGCCTTTTTTCCGCTGCTGTCGAAGATGGATGTTGAGGATTGGCGGCCTGTGTCGGTCATCTACCTGTCGCCCATTCGCGCCCTGCTCAACAATCAGGAGCCGCGCCTCACGCAGTATGCCTCGTTGTTGGGGCGGCGCGTGTTCAAATGGCACGGTGACGTCGGTGACTCGCCGCGCAAGCGCTTCATGAGGGAGCCTGCAGACATCTTGTTGACCACCCCCGAATCGCTAGAGGCGATGCTCATCAGCTCTCGCGTGCCCACTAGAGAGCTGTTTGCCAACTTGCAGGCAGTGGTCATTGACGAGGTTCATGCGTTTGCGGACGACGATCGCGGCGCTCACCTATCGGCGCTGCTAGAGCGGGTCTCTCGGTTTTGTGCTCGGGACTTTCAGCGTATCGGTTTATCTGCGACGGTTGGGAATCCAGACGAGATCTTAAGGTGGCTTCAAGGAAGTAGCCAGCGAGCTTCGTCTGTCGTGCGACCAGCGAGTGAGCGGCGTGAGCCGGAGATCACGGTCGACTTCGTGGGCAGCCTAGACAACGCGGCCCAGGTCATCTCACAGCTGCATCAAGGCCAGAAACGCTTGGTTTTCGTCGATGCCAGGTAAAAGGTCGAAAGCGTCGGCAAGCATCTGCTGCTGGCCGGCATTGATGCCTATGTCATCCACGGGTCCCTGTCAGTCGATGAACGTCAGCATGCCGAGCGCATGTTTGCCGAGGGACAAAACTGCGTCATCGTGGCAACGAGCGCAATGGAGCTAGGCATCGACATCGGCGACCTTGATCGAGTCATCCAAATCGATAGCCCCGGGGCTGTGTCGAGCTTTCTCCAGCGTATGGGGCGTACCGGACGCCGGGCCAACGCCGCCTCCAACTGCACCTTTCTCTGCACCGAGCAGGAAGGGCTGCTCGAGGCCTGTGCGCTCGTGCACCTCTTCCGAAAGGGCTTCGTAGAGGCTGTCGATCCTTGGCGTCGAGCGTCGCACGTCTTGGCCCACCAGCTGATGGCGCTGGCGCTGCAGCAGTCTGGCCTACCTAGAAGTGACGTTTTTGCATGGCTTGAAGGCGCGTCAGCTTTCGCCGGTCTCTCCGTCGACGAGCGCCTAAGCGTTGTCGACTACATGCTCGACCAAGGTATTCTGGCTGATCAAGACGGTCTCATCGCTTTTGGCCCTGAGGGTGAACGGCTCTTTGGCCGACGCAACTTCCAAGAGCTGTACGCTGTGTTCTCGACGCCGCGGCTCGTTACCGTTCGCTGGGGCGCCCGTGAGATCGGGTCGTTGGACGCGCAGTTCTTGATGACACTCCAGGAGAAAAACGAAGGTAGCGCCTTCACTCTCGGGGGCCGAGCGTGGACGGTGAGCGCCGTCGACTGGCAGCGCGGCGTCTGTGCCGTTGAGCCAGCCCACAACGCCAGGGCTGCCAGGTGGCCAGGCAGGCCCCGGTTCTTGAGTTACGAAGTCTGTCAGGGGATGCGTCAGCTCCTACTTGATAGCGCCATCGATCCGAGCTGGTCGCGCCGAACTCGCGAGTCGATGGCCGAACTACGTGCCGAGCACGCCTTTCTGGCCGATAACGCTCTGCCTCTCACGGACATCGCCGATGGCGGCCTCAGGTGGTGGACGTTCGCGGGCGGTCGCGCCAACAACCTTCTTGCCCGAATGTTTGAGGCCGAGCTTGGCGGCAAGTGTGCCGTTAGAAACACGTCCATTGATCTTCTAGGGTCGGCCGGTCACAGCCAGGTCGCCGTTCGTCAGTTCATCAGGCAGCTTGGCGAGCAAGGGCGTCCCAATGCGGCCGACGCCGAAAAGCATGCGCAGGGTGCGGTTCGCAGCCGAGTATCCAAGTTTGAGCCGTGTTTGCCACCGGTCATCTTGCAGCGGCTATGGGCAGACTCGGTCATGGACGTGGTGGGGGCGAGGGCGGCGCTTAACGCGGCTCGTTGATGCCACCAGACGGAACCGGGCTTCTGTTGATTTCATCTCACCCTCCCACATTTGCCTGTGAAGTGGACGCTGCAGAATCGTAGGTTCAGAGTACTCAGGGTGAGTTCGCGGTCTCGGTACTGCGCTTGGCATGAGTTAGCCAGTACCATCGTCATCGCCAACCGCCCGTTGGTTAGCGCTCGGGGGCACCGATCGGACCTGAAGAATTCTTCCACCCTGTGTCTCGAATATTAGGTGCGTGGGCATGTCGCACTGGAGAATGTGCCGGCTCTCACTACCTTTGACCCCCGCGTTCTCACGAGCATTGACCCCGGGGTCACCCATCTGCGTAACGCATGTACAATCTCTCAGTTCGCCTTTCGTCGTCCA
>JAKLEG010000830.1 GCA_022703175.1 Myxococcota bacterium
AAACCGAAGTTCACCCCGACCACCGAGCGCGTAGTCTGCCAGATTGGCACCGCTGGCCAGATACTCGTACTCCAGGCGCAGTCGTTGCCGCGCACCACTCGCCCCGGCGCCGGTAAGCGAGCCGCCCAACACCCGATAGGCCAAGCCAGCATCCAGCACGATGCGGCCCGCGGCATAGTCCGCCTCAAAGTCGCTGCCCTCTGTGAGCGTCGTCGTGCGCACCACCAGACCCGAGATTTCGTCCAAAGTCTCAAGCGTGGCACGCAGCGAACCCTCTACGAGATCGCGATGGGACAGGAAGTAGAGCAGCCCACCGGTGACCACCAATTCGTCTCGCGCAGGCCGGCTGTCTGGTTCGGCAGCAAAGAAACGCAAGCCCGCACTCCATCCCGTGGTCGTCTCCGGCGTTTCCAGGGCCACACCAAGTCCGTAAAGCGAACGGGTATAATGGGCCAGCTCACCACGATCCAACCCGCTATGTACCCCCCCCCACCGTAACTCGGAGTTTTCACTCGTCAGACGCACAAAGAACCGGCCGCCGCTTTCGCGTTCATCCACCACAATGGCGTCGTCGCCATAGGTTAGCGGATAGTGTTCAGGGTCCAGGTCCCTGAATACCCGTTGACGGTCATGGGCCAGCAGACGTGAGGAAATGCCACCCCAGCGGCGCAGACGATTGTCGTCGCGCCACAGAAGCTCACGGAGGTCCGCATCGGCACCTGCAGTAAGGCGCCAACCGCCCGCCCATCGGCCCTGATAGAAAAAGCCGCCATCAGCGCTCCACTCGTAGGGATCGGCGTCGGTTCCAGACTCAAGGGTTCGACCGCCGCTTATGGAGCTTCGCGCCACGAGAAAGCTCTCTTGCGCGCGCACATCCACAGGAAGCGTTGCAGTCAAAGGCGGCGGATCGACGCCTTGAACATCGGGAGCCGCATCAACGCTCACCAACAATTCCTTCGCCGACGCCTGGACCTCCCAAAGGCATTGCGTAGGCCCACGCGGACCCGTGGGCGCCGGCGCAAAGGAGCAAGAGGCGCTGCCAAGCGCGCCGACGCTAACGATGGCTGCCCCCAAGAATTCAGCTTGAAGCGACAACGTTACCGCAGCCGTGCTGGCTCTAACCGGCAAAACACCTCGCCACAAGGCGTACGGCCCCCACGGAACCACAAGCTCACTACCGTCGGCCTGCGAATAACGCGGCAGGCCAAAAACCCCCAGCCACACGCCACCGTCCAAACCGCGTCGCACCAACAACCAATAGGGACTCTCGACGTCGAGCGGCAGCTCAAGTGCGAGCTGATGCTGCTCGCGGACAGCGGTAACGACGCGCCCCTGTTGCCACGCGGTCAGTTGCGCATCGCCCACGTCAGCGAACACGGCGCGATAGATGAGCTGCCCCCGCGCCAGAGCGATGCGACTCGCCCCGAGCTCCCAGGCCAAATCCATCGGTGGCGTTGCCGCCGGACGCACGCCGAAGTTGACCGCTGCCAGACCGCCAGGGCTCAACGTCAGGTCGACACGTTCTGGCGTCGACGGGGTGGCACCTAAGGGCAAA
>JAKLEG010000831.1 GCA_022703175.1 Myxococcota bacterium
AGTCGTAGGTCATGATCATCAGACCATCGCAGGCGTTTACCAATGCGCCATAGTCATAGGCGTCATGCCAATCCACGGCCGGCATCGCGATGGAGACGTGCGAACCCGGAATCTGGAAATGAAACACTGAGGTTAAAAGCGCCATGAAGCTCACAAAATCAGCGCGCGCCGAACCTGGCACACTCTCAAAGTCGATCGATACGCCAGCGCCGTTTTCGGCCTTCACCAACGCTACGAGGTTCGCGACCAGCGCGCTGCGCCGCGTCGGACTCGCCAGCAAAGCACCCACGTCGGTGGTGCTAAACAGCGTCGCGGCAAGCACCACTTTGACGCCGTACGGTGCGCCCGCTTCCACCAACAGGTGGCCGCCCCCTTCCCAACCGTTGCTTGCCCCCAGCGTGCCGTCGGCGTTCAGCTCCACCGAAAAATAGGCCAGATGTGTCAGATGCTCCCAGGGGATACTGGCCGTGTCGTTGACCCACGAGGGGTAATAGCCAAACACCAGGCGCGTAAAATCGGCCGCCGCTTTGGTGATGGGCACATTCGGCCTCGGTAACAGCACAGGCGTGCGACCCTCGCCGTGGTGGCGAAGTGCCTCCGCCTCATGAATAGAGGCGCCTTCGGGAGTTGCCTGCAACGAGGCCCAACACGCAAACCAAACCAGAGTTGACATCCTGCAACCTGCCTTCGTGAGAAAATGTAGAAGGCCCACACCCCTTTCCGCAAGCGGCAGCTCGTGAAAAAGGATGGCTCGCTGCGCGCCAAGGAGTTGGGCGCCTTAATCCTGGCACCACGAAGGCACCTGCGGCGGCACCACCGATGACCTCTGACGTCGGTACAATACTCCTTGTGAGACAACTCTTGACTTGAAGGGCCTCCGCACGGCATTGTGCGCGCCACTCAAGGCTGACTCACGAGAGTCGGCGACCGCGAGGCGCGGTACCCAAGTGGCTAAGGGAAGGGTCTGCAAAACCCTCATTCATCGGTTCAAATCCGATCCGCGCCTCCACTTCTTCCTCCTCCCCTCGCATTCGTGACTTGGTACCGCATGGGCAGTGCTGGTAAGGTGCGCCGCCATGAGAATGGTATTGGCACGAATGGGTGGCTTTGTTGCCGGGAGCGCCGTTGGCGGCCTCTTGGTGGGCTTGGCCGAGGGTCTGTATCGTGACGCGGGCGCGCTCTATGCCGCGCTGCTGTATGGCACGCTGTGGTCTTTGCTTGGCACGGCTATGGGGTTGCTGCTGGCCGTGTTGTTGCGCGAGCGCGCACAACGCGTCCAACTCCGTTGGGGTTTGGTCGCGGCGCTTGCGCCCTCCGCGCTGGTGCTCGTGCGATTCATTGTCCTACGCGACCTGATGCAAGAAGCAACCAGCGCCACCTGGGTGGCATTGGCAGCGGGGCTTGTTGCAGCCGCCGCCATCATCCTCGTGGTCCTAAAAATCGCGATGGCGCTGCGTCGACGATTTGTCACCGAGCAGCTTGGCGGCAGCGCCCTTTGGTTCGTTCCGCTTGCGGTGATCGTGGCGTTCACGGTACGCGCCCAGG
>JAKLEG010000832.1 GCA_022703175.1 Myxococcota bacterium
GCTCGTGCCCTACGCGGCGTTCATGCCGTACACCGACCGCGTCGACTACCTGGCGGCGATGTTTGCCAACGAAGCCTACGCGATGACGGTGGAAAAACTCCTAGGCGTCGAGGTACCACGCCGCGCGCAATACCTGCGCGTGATTAGCTGCGAATTGAACCGCATCGCGAGCCACCTGGTGGGCACAGGCACCATGCCGATGGACCTCGGGGCGTTCACGCCGTTCACCCACTGGCTGCGCGAGCGCGAGTACATCAACGACCTGACCGAAGAGCTGTGCGGTGCTCGCCTCACCTACAACTACCACCGCATCGGCGGCGTCTCCCAAGACCTGCCGGCAGGTTTTGACAAAAAGCTCCTGACGTATCTCGACCGCGTCGAACCGTTCATCAACGAGTTTGACCGGCTCATCTCCGGCAACGAAATCTACATCAAACGCCTCGCGAACATCGTGCCGATCACCAGCGCCGAGGCCATCGCCTTCGGTCTGGCCGGCCCAAACCTGCGCGGCAGCGGCGTCAACTGGGACCTGCGCCGTGACATGCCCTACTCCGCCTACAAGGACTTCTCGTTTAGGGTACCGGTGGGCAAGGGGCTGTTTGGCACGGTGGGTGATTCTTACGATCGGTACTGGGTGCGCATGGAGGAGATGAAGGAGTCGGCCAAGATCATTCGTCAGGCGCTGGCTGGCCTCCCCGAAGGCGAGATCCTCGCCAAGGTGCCCAAGAAGATTAAGCCCCCCGCCGGCAAAGACGCCTATGCCCGGGTGGAGAGTGCCCGCGGCGAATTGGGTTGTTACATTTACTCCGACGGCACCGAGAAACCCGCGCGGATGCGCTTCCGCACCGGTTCATTCTCGGCCATGTGTGTGATGGAAGCCAAATCCCCCGGTCTGATGATAGCCGACCTGGTGGCTTTTTTTGCGAGCCTCGACGTGGTGGCACCCGAGGTTGATCGCTAGACAAACGTTCGATTGCGTCCCCCTTAACTTTTCCCTTAACCCCAAGGATAGGTGTTCGATGAACAAGCTTGTTGGTATGTTGGTGATTGCGTTGGTCGGTTGCGCCCAAGGACCGACGGTGAAAAAGACCGCCGAAAAAGCGGCCACGCTCGAAATGTTCGTGATGTCGCAATGCCCCTACGGCGTGCAGGTCGTCAACGCGATCGCTCCGGTCGCCGAACAGTTGGGCGGTAACTTGGATTTGCAGATGGATTTCATTGGCGACCAAGAGGGCGACAACTTTAAGTCGATGCACGGAGACAACGAAGTGAAGGGCGACATCGTGCAGCTGTGCGCCAAAAAACTCAAGCCTTACAGCTACTTGAAGATGCTTACCTGCCAAAACAAGGCCGTCAAAGAAGTCGCGACCAACTGGGAGGCCTGTGCCAAGGATGCCGACATCAACGTTGCGGCGTTGAAGAGCTGCTTGGAAGGCCCCGATGGCAAAGCGCTGCTCGCCGCCTCGTTCGCGCGCGCGAAGGAAAAGGGTGCCCAAGGCTCGCCCACCATCTTCTTGAACGGCAAAACCTACGA
>JAKLEG010000833.1 GCA_022703175.1 Myxococcota bacterium
CACCGAGCCATAAGCCTCGCCGTCCACCGCGCCATCGTAACCAGCGTCGATGAGCGCCCATGCCTTGCGCTCTTCGCGCGTCTTGCAACCGATGAACTGCTCGATATCGGGATGATCGATGTTCAGGATGACCATCTTGGCCGCGCGCCGGGTCTTGCCGCCCGACTTGATGACGCCAGCAAAGGCATCATAGCCTTTCATGAAGCTTACCGGCCCAGACGCCTGGCCGCCCCCGGCCAAATGCTCGGACGAACCACGCAAAGGCGACAGATTGGTGCCGGTCCCGGAGCCATACTTGAACAAACGGCCTTCAGTTTTGGCCAACTCAAGAATCGACTCCATCGTGTCTTCGACCGAGTTGATAAAGCAGGCGGAGCATTGTGGATGCGGCTCGACGCCCACGTTGAACCACACGGGGCTATTGAAAGCGGCCCGCTGGGTCAACAACAGATACTTCAGCTCGTCGCGAAACACTTCGACTTGGCTGGTTTGGGTGAAGTATTTGCCCTTTTGCGCCCACGTCGACAACGTGGTGACCACGCGGCCGATAAGCTCACGCACGCTGGTCTCACGCTCAGCGGTACCCACGCCACCGCGGAAGTACTTTGAGACCACCACGTTGGTGGCCAACTGGCTCCAACTGGCGGGGACTTCGACATCTTTTTGCTCGAAAACCACCTGACCCTTGTCGCCACTGATCACAGCCGAACGGCGTTCCCATTCCACTTGATCAAAGGGATCTACCCCGGCGGTGGTAAACCGGCGTGTCAACGCCAGCGAACCGTGGCCTTCTTTGTCGTTGCTGCTGCGTACCCGCACCTTGCGTTTCTCCCGCTTGAGTTCCGTCACGTTCCGCGCTGCTCCGTTGTCGAGCTTCCGTTGTGTCCCGAACGACTCTTGCATTCTCGAAGACCCTCCACAGTGGGTGACTCACCCCAACTACGATGCTGTGCGCGCCATCGCAGGCCCCATGATAAAGACGACACGACCCCCTGACGCCCCTCGCTCACGCGCATGAGAGTGGGAGGCAGGGCTTATTATTAAGGAGTAGGCTTTTTAGGCGAACAGGGGATTACCCTTGGCGAATCAGCCCTCGCTCGTCAAGGAACTCCGATCAGCACTGACAGCAAAAGATGTAACAACCTATAAAATATGGTTAATTTAAAAATCATCGGGTTCAGGGTCGAAGCGTTCCCAATTCACTAGGTTTTGTCGCAGTGTAGTGCAACGTAGTGCAGAAACCTTCTCAGGTCGGGCACCGAAAACCACGCTTCCCTCGTTTCGAGACGATATCCAAAACCACGCCGCCACAAGCTTCTGGGATCATGAAACGCTTGACATCATTCTGCTGCAAGGTTCTGCGCGCCTTAATAGCTGGCAAACAGTTGTGCCGGAATGGCAAGACTCAACATGAGGTACGCAAACCACACCATCGCAGGGGGGTGCCCCATTTGCCTGGTCAAGCGGCCTGAAAATTTGGAGGATTTGGAAGCTACCCAGAATTGTCGTCGGGCTCATC
>JAKLEG010000834.1 GCA_022703175.1 Myxococcota bacterium
GTGCACGCCTGGCATGGAGCGAAGCACGACAGGCGCTTGATCGCGGCGAACTCAACCAGGCAACACGTGCGCTGGCGAACACCACCAGCATGGCCGATCATCCGGTGACGTTGCGACTCAAGGCTGAATTGGCTGCGGCACGCCACGAACCGGTCGAGGCTCAACATCTTGTGGCCCAAGCGCTGGCGGCAACCCCTGAATACGCCGTGGAGACCGAAGCATTGCAGCGGTTGGCCACCGAGATGGAACGCGCTACCAGCGTAAGCCCAGCGCCTTGAGTTCGCGCGTGGCCAGCGCCGACCAACCCTTGTTAGCTGTGGGGCTCGCGGGGCTTGGATGCGGGATGCGCCCGAACTTGAGGTTCAGACCCGCTAGCGCTGTGCGTGCGCGCTCTTCAGCAAAGTTTCCCACGCCGATGACCCATTCCGGTTTGAGCGCCACGATAGTTTCACGAAAAGCAGCATCGCAGACATTTAACAATGCCCGGCGCTCCTCTGGGCGCAGCTCGACCGGGGTGACGTTTTTTCCCGTGGCATGCAGGAACAACAAGGGACAATAGTTGGCTACGAAGAACTGGACAAAAAACCGCTCGGGCGTGCCGAACTCCTCGCGAGCCCAGCCCCACAAACGACTACCACTGACTTCCCGACGTTTGGCTAACAGACCTTCGACGGGGCGCTTCGGATGCTCGTGTTCTGGTTTGCCCACCTTCTGTTGGATCTGGAGCCACTCCCGTACCATCACCGGATCTCCGAAGGGGATGCCGGTTTGCGCCATTCCAAACGGCCCAGGATTCATGCCAATCAACACCACCGGCACGCCTGTGTGGGCAAAGCGTTTGACGTAGTCGTCCCAGGCAGCGCGCGCGTAGACAAGGGGGTTGTAAACGTGGGCCACCGGAGCGCCAAATGTCAGCGGTGTAAGCTCGCAAACCAGGCGATCAGTCACGGAGCGAAGCAGCATGGCGCCCTTGTTAGCAGGCCTGAGGAGCACAAAAAAGAGGTGACCGCTTGTCACCTCGGAGTATAACGGCCGCGATGTCTGCCTCTGAAATGCCGACCGTTGCGTCGCCCTCGTTCTCTGGCAACCCATGGCCTTGTCAGCGCTGTGGAACCGCCCTCCAAGTGCAACCCCGAGCTGGACGCATGGGGGTTTCGACCTGGTTGGCGCTTGGGTTGGCGCTCGTGATGCTGTGGTTAGATCTGAGCTTTCGCAACCATGACACGCGCGCGCACAGCCTGAGCATGGTTTTCGTATTGCTGTTGCTGGCGGCACTCTCGTTACAACGATCGTGGCGTCATGCGTGGCGCTGCCCCGCCTGTGGCCTGACAGCACGTCCGCGTCTGTATCCCACCGCGCCCATCGCACCCTTGGTGGTAATTCCCACCTACAACAACCGCGGCAGCATTCGCGACGTCGTAACACGAACCCTTAAAGCCACCCGACTGCCACTGTTGGTGGTGGACGATGGCTCGACCGATGGCACGGGTGACCTAGCGGCCGAGCTCTTG
>JAKLEG010000835.1 GCA_022703175.1 Myxococcota bacterium
TTCGACCTGGAGGTAGGCCCCGCCGCAGGGACCGCCCCGTACACGTATCAACTGCTCGGCAACCCGTAATCACAATGCGCGTGCTCGGCATCGACCCAGGCTCACATCGTACTGGCTGGGGGGTGGTGAGCGTTACGGGTAGCAAACTCGTACATCTGGGTTCTGACACCATCCTTGCCGGTGACGGTCCAATCGCCGCGCGTCTGTGCGTGATTGCCAGTGGCCTCGAAACCGCGCTCGCCAAGTACGCCCCCGAAGCGGTGGCCGTGGAATCAGTATTTCACGCAAAGAATGCCCGCAGCGCCTTGATTCTTGGGCATGCGCGAGGTGTCGCACTGCTGTGTGCCGCCCGCACGGGCGTGCCGCTGTACGAATACACCGCCGGGCAAATCAAACAGGCCACGGTCGGTTTTGGCCGCGCCGACAAAGAGCAAGTTCAGGAAATGGTGCGGCGGCTTCTGGGGTTGGATGCGAGCAAGATGTCGCTCGACACCAGCGACGCCTTGGCAGCAGCCATCTGCCATGCCCAAAGCGAAACCAGCCCAACGGTCAAACGCCTGGCCGCGCTTATGGCCGACAGCAAGCGCGCCCGCCCAACCCCACTTGAACCGCTACGCCGCAGCACCCGCCGTGTGGCCTCCGAGCCTCGGGAGGAATCATGATTGCGAGCTTGCGCGGGAGGGTGCTGTCCAAAGATCTCGGCAACGTGGTCATCGATTGCGGCGGTGTGGGTTACGGCGTCACGATGTCGCTCAGTTCGGCCAGCAAGTTGGGTGCCGAGGGGAGCGAGGCCCGGCTGCACATTCACACCCATGTCGCCCAAGACGTGTTGCGACTGTATGGGTTTGTGGATTTGGAGGAGAAGCAGGCGTTTGAGGTGCTGATTGCCACGACAGGCGTAGGTCCCAAGCTTGCGCTCGCAGTGCTGTCGGCGCTAAGCCCCGGAGAGCTCGCCGCGGCGGTTGCGGACAGCGACAAAGCCCGCCTCACCCACATCCCCGGCGTGGGTAACAAGACCGCTGAGCGCCTGCTCGTAGAGTTGAAGGATCGCTTGAAGGTCAGCGCTACCTCACCGCGCGGCATACGCCTGCCTGGCCATCCGCTGCTGAGCGATTTGGCAAGCGCATTAAGCAACTTAGGCTTCAAGGACGTCATCGCCGACGACACCGCCCGGTTGGTGCTGGCCGAGCACCCTGAGGAGAAGGACCTGGCAGCCCTGGTGCGTTTGGCGCTACGCGCAAGCACTCGGGTCTAGCGCCTGACGGCCGCGGGAGTGAGAGCATGAACGACGAGACTTCTCGCCTGTTGGCCGGCCAAGCGCTTCCGGGCGAAGAGCGCCATGAGGTCACACTAAGGCCGCAGCGCTTCGAGGAGATCATTGGCCAAACGGAGCTGGTCGAAAACCTCCGCGTCTTTGTGCAAGCAGCACGTGACCGCGGCGACGCGATGGACCATGTGCTTTTGTGCGGCCCCCCGGGGCTCGGTAAAACCACGTTGTCGCATCTTATCG
>JAKLEG010000084.1 GCA_022703175.1 Myxococcota bacterium
AAGAAGGACGGCGAGGTCCTCGGCAAGGATCGGATCGATATCCAAGAGATCATGATCGTGCCGGTCGCTGCGAAGAGCTACCAAGAGGCTCTCGAATGGGGCGAGAAGATCGACCAGGTCTTGAAGAAGATGCTGGTGGCCAAGTTTGGTGAGAAGGCTGTGACCCGCGCGGATGAAGCAGGTTTTTCGGTGAAGGGCTTGGGCGATTCCACGGAGGCGTTTGGCTACGTGTTTGACGCAATCAAGCAAGCTGGCTTTGAGCCCGGTAAGCAAGTGAAGATGGCCTTGGACGTGGCGGCGAGCTCCTTCTATGACAGCGCCACCAAGAGCTATCAGGTGCAAGGTAAAACTCTGTCGAGCGACGCGATGCGCGCCTATCTTGTGGGCTTGGTAGACAAGTACCCGGCCATGATGCTGTCGATCGAAGACGGCCTGGCCGAGAACGATTGGGACGCTTGGACAAAGCTCTCCGCCGACTTGAAAACCCGTAATGTGCTGACAATCGGCGACGATCTGTATGTCACGCAAATGCCGCGCCTCACCAAGGGGATTGCCACCAAGGCGGCGCATGCCATCCTGATCAAGGTCAACCAAAACGGCAGCATGACCGGTACATTGGATGTCATCAAGCATGCCAAGAAGGCCGGTATGCAGTGGGTGGTGTCACACCGTTCGGGTGAGACGCTGGATGACAGCATTGCCGACTTGGCGGCGGCGACGGGGGCGTTGGGCTTGAAGACGGGTGACCCGCAACCCGAGGTGGATTTCAAAGACAAGTCCACCTGGGTGCGCCGCGCTAAATATTTACGCATGGTCGCCATCGAAAAACAGGGTTAACGTGAAAGGGTGGGCCCGACCATCGGGCTCACCCCTTCTTGCGTGGGCCGGCAATCCGGCCGTAGAAGATTGGCCTATTAGGTAGGGAGCATCGTGGCCAAGGAACCAGCCGAGAAGTCATCCGGGGGAGTGTCGAGCCGACGCGAGCACAAACGTGTGAGTGCGTCGGTGACTGTCAAGCTAAAGAGCTCCGATGGTCGCCGCATTTCGTCGGAGAGACTTTCCAACGTCAGTTTGGGCGGCGTCTTTATTGAAATGGACGACCCTTTGGCGTTTGGCACGGATGTGGAGCTGGAGTTCAGCTTGCCCATTGATCCGCGCGCCATCTGTTGCCGGGGCTTTGTCGTCTGGTCAACCAAGACCTCACCCGAGCGGGCGCAGGGCCAGAGCGGCATCGGCGTGCGGTTGATGGATATCGGCGTGCGCGAGATGCGCATCGTCAATCAATACATCGAAGAACAGCTGAAGCGGGGCTAGGCCCCGAGGGGCTATCGCTCGCGGCGCTTCGGGGCGGGCATGCTGGCCTTCTCGGGCATCGTGATGTGGCCTTTGAAGTGGGCGCCATCTTCGATCACCACGCGAGGGGCCGTGATATCGCCGACGACCCGCGCCGATGCGTGAATCTCGACTTTGTCAGTGGCGGCCATGTTGCCGCGCATTTCGCCTTTGATCGTAATGTTTTCGGTTTGAATGTCTGCCAGGATGATGCCGGTGGATTCGATCACCAGGTGCTTCTTTAGCGTGATTTCGCCTTCGACGCGGCCTTCGATGATCAGGTCCTCCTCGCCGGTCAGCTCACCCTTGATGAACAGGCCTCGTCCGATGACGCCTGCAGTATCCATGTCACCCATCGTCGTCGTTCTCCGTCCAACCGCGAACAGCTTCGCGGGTCCAAGATCGGGGAATCATGCCCAGGGGGCCTAGGCGATGGCAAGAGCTACATTCGTTCGGGAACTTTGACCGTGGCGGTGCGTCCCACCAGGTAAAGATAGGTGGTCAGGGCGTCCCCTTCTTCATCGAAGCGGTCGAGGAAGACTTTGCGAACTTCCTCCTTGGTGATGAGACCATCGACCAGGCTGTAGTAGAGCCGCTCACCCAAACGGTAGCCCAGCACGTGGGTCACAGCGTTGAACATGCCCGCGTCGCAGCTGTACACCGTGCCCATGCCGCGCACCTTCTTGCCTGCCTCCATGCCGACGTGGCGTAGGACCAAGGTGGCAAGCAGGCGATCGCGACGAGATGCCGCACGTGATCGTTTCTCTCGGGCCAAGGCTTCGAGTGTGACGTGTTTACGCTTGTGGTTGATGAGCTTCGAGCCTAAGAACCCCAGCGCTTCTTCGAGACAGCGGGCATAGAAAGCGTCAACCAACAGGCGCGGTTCTTCGACGCCTGCCACCACGTGGCGAATGAAATGCGTGGCTTCTTCGGCCGCGTGGTTGACGTTCAGGTTCCCTAAGTAAACGGTCTTGGCGCGTGGAATGTAGTAGCTTTCGGAGCGCAGGATCTGCTGCTTCACTTGATGCAGATCAAAGCGAGTGAAGTCGCCGCGTTCCTTAAGGCGCGCTAGAAACGACAGGTCCGCCACAGTTACAATTTCAACTTCGTCGAGGGCATTGCCAATCGGCAGATCCAAGAACGAGGCAATGAGTCGGACGGCCTCTTTGAAATTGTGCTCGGGTGCCTCCAGCTGCGGTTCGGCGCTCTCGACGTCCACCCAGTTCAAGAACGACTGTTGGGCTACAATGGGCGGCGTGTTCATCAGGCAATAGCGGTTGGCTTCAAGGCGTACGAGCTCGGTTTGGTGCTCTCGGCCGTGCTCCGCCAACGCGAAATAGAGTTCGTGGCAGTTTTGATACAGGATCAGTTGACTCGGATGTTGGCCTGCGGTGCTTAGCGCTGCGTCCACGGCGGCCGGTAGGTGCATCGGCGCGATGTGCAGTTCACCAATCAATACCATCACCAGATGGTGAGGGTGCGTCGTGACCGCGTGCGCCAAGCGGCTTGCGGCGTAGGCATCGCGTTTTTGTAACGACGAGCCCGCCGGACCGTGGCCGAGGCTATCGATACCGATGACGTGGTAGTGGCGCTCTCGCGCCAGCATCAGGATCTCTTTGAAGTTCTTGAAGCCACCGAAAACCCAATGTTTTTGGTGCTCAATTTGCTTCAAGAACTCCTCGTCGGAGAGCGTGCCTTCAATGTAGGCGTCGAGCACCGCTTGGAATCGCCCTTGCACAAACTCCAAGCCCACCACCACCGGGCGTTCAGGCGGCAAGCGTCGTAAGAGGCGCAAGAATGCGCGCTGGGATTGCGCCAAAGTATGGTAGTCGCCGACATAGGCGATTTCTGCGCGCGCCAGAGCTAGATCCAACTCGGTGAGCGAGGCTCGACGCTGGTAGCGCCGAATACCGCGGTTGTACTCACGTTCATAGCGTTGGAACGCCACCGTGTAGCCCATCACCGAGCGATGGATACGTTCTTCGTTGCGTTTGAAGATACGCCGGTGCATCGCCACCATCTCTTGACGGAAGCTTCGCCGACGGGAACTTGAATCAAGAGCTTGACGTTTGCTGCGCATCGATGTTGCCTATGGCCGCCTACGAAGGTGCCAGATTTTGGGGCGGCACGCACGAAATGGGCGCATTCGGGGTCGGGGGAGTAGAGGACATGACATGTTTCGACACATCGCTTGGGCGTTGGTTTTAGGGTTTGGGGTGACGCGGGTGGCTTCGGCCGCAGTGCCGGATATCACTGCGCGCGAATTCCAGCTCTACATGGACTGGAAGGACGGCAAAGAGGATCCGCGTTTGGCCAAAGACAATGATGAGGCCAGGCTGAAGAAGATCGCAAAGACGTTGGGCGCATCACCTGCCGACGTCAAGAATGCCATCGCGCGTGTCGAGCCGGTCATTGGCACGCTCAAGGCCGAGCTTGAAATGGCTGTAAAAGATGAGCTCGCGAAGACCCCGATCAAACCCAAGGTGCGCTCAGTCGAGGTCAACCTCGATACCGCCTATCCAGTGGCCTTCGTCAAATGGGCCTGCGGCGACGCGCGCGACACCGAAAAAGAGGCGGCCTATGTGGCGTATGGCGTGGCCCAAGGGGGGACGCTTATCAAGACGTTAGGGCTTTGGTGCGTGGGTGAGGGGGAAACCAAGTTGTTTTCGGCCAAAATCGGTCGGGATGCCTTTATACGCATCGACTTGAAAGCGATCGAACGCTTTGCCTCCTCGCGGTACATCAAGTTGTTTGAAGAAGTGAAACGTGGGCCTCACACTTAATCGGCCAAAAACTTTGCCGTTTGAGCGACTTGCCCCTTATACTGCCAGCGTGACCTGAGTCCGTTGGAGGGCGTCAGAGACTGGCATGCCACCGACCTTTCGCACCGATCTCGTTTGCTCGCGCGAAGAGCAGCAAGGCGTCGTCTTTTATCGCATCGACGACCCCAAGTCGCAGACGAGCTTTCGTCTCTATGAGATCGAATACCTCATCGCCAAGAAGTTAGACGGCGTTCGCACCCAAGAAGAAGTCATCGCGGCGGTAAAAAGCGATTTTAACTTCGACATCACCGTGCCAGATCTACAGCGCTTCATTAATCAACTGGAGTCGATGGGCTTCTTGATGGGCAGCGGCGGCGACGCCGGTGGCCCCGTGCCTGAGGCTTTGAACCAGGCTCCGAGAGCCGATGGCCCCCCGATCGATTTGTTACCTCCCACCGAGGTGAGCGGCGCTGCAACCGACACCGACAAGGCCGAGCTCGATCGTCTGCTGCGTTCAGCGCTCCTGCACGTGAAACAGGGCTACATTGTGCACGCGCGCGACTACTTCTTGGCCGCCAAGGAGTTGAAGCCCAGCGACGAACGGTTACAGAAGTTGGTGAATCACCTTGAGATCATCGGCGATGCCAGCGGGCCAGCCGAGGTGGAATACCTGTGGAATCAGGCCAAGGAGCTGTTTCCAGAGTTGGCGGCCGAGGTCGAACCGATGGCGGCCAGCAAGGCCGCCGCTGAGTCGACGGCCACTGGCGCAAGCGCCGAGGGGAACCGGCCGTGGGAGGAGGACCTCCGCTCGCGGATTGTTTGGACCTTGGTGTTGCTCTTGGTGTTGGTGGCGGGCGTGGGCGGTTTGGTGTGGGTGATCAAAGCTGCGCGCATTTTTGAGAAAGCCGCACGTGTGAAGGTCGTCACGGTCAAAGCCGACCGGATACCGATCTTTTATGACAAGCCTGCCAGCGACGTGAAACCGCTGCAGGAGGCGTGGCTGAATGCCCCATCAGCCGGAAAAATCGCCGAGGTGTTGGTTACCAATGGCTCGCGCGTCGAGGCTTCGGCGGTACTGTTAACATTGGAGCTGCCGCCGTTGGTGGCCAAGGAACTTGCTGCAGCCAAAGACGCCGTCACCAAAGCGAATGCGGTTTTCGAGAAAACCAACGAAAAGACCAACCAGCTCTTGGCCGAACGTGAGGCGATTGAGGCCGAGCGCGCCACCGCCGAAGATAAGTTGAAAGAGCTGCGCCCGAAGAGTCTGTTGCGCCAAGGCGGGGTCTCAAAACGGGACTTGGAGAAATACAAGCGCCTCAAAGTGGCCGCCAACAAGAAGCTCACGGCGCTCGCCAAGAAAGAACGCGGGCCCAAGGCGGCCAAGGCCAAGGCGCAGAAACAGCGCGATGCCGCGGTGAAAAAGCTGGAGATGCTGGAGAAGAAGGTCACCAACAAGTTGGTGCGCGCGCCGTTCTCCGGTTTGGCCGTGGACGTGAAGGCGGTGGCGGGGCAAACGGTGGCTGTGGGCGACAAGCTGTTGCTCTTCCGCGATCCGGCCGCGGTCGAACTTGTGTTCATCGTCGAGAAAGCGCCCGACCTGCAGGCAGGCGGCGAGACGCACGTGGCCGTGGGGGGCGGCAAACCCAGTCGGGCCAAGGTGACCAATGTTGCCGCTGACGCCAACGGTACCAAGGTGGCGGTGAAGCTGGCCGACCCATCCGGTGGTTTCATCGACATGCAACCTGCCAAGTTTCGCCTGGTGCGCGAGTTTGCCGAGCCGGCCTTCCGGGTGCCAACCAGCGCGCTGATCGAAACCGAGCGTGGCGTGCGCGTGATTGTTTCCGTGCAGAAGCGCGCGATGGAGCGTGACATCGTCGTGCTCGATCGCGACGCGGCGTCGGCGGTGATCAAAGACCCGAGCGGCTCGTTGCGCGATGGCGAACAGATCGCGGTGAACCGCCTGGATGATGGCGAGGTGAGCAGTATCGCCGCTGGGTCGTTTTTAGAGATCGAAGGTGACTAACCGGTGGCGCAGTTGGCTATCCGTCCCACTCCTTTTTCAGCTGCAGCAGCCACTCCCGATGCGCGTCCCGGCGGGCGTTGCCGCGTGCGTGGGCGGGGGCGGTGTACAGTCGACACGATAGGCCCTTGAGCGATCGCTCGACAACGTCGGGAATGGGTTTGCCTACGGCTCCTGCGGCTACGAGATCGCGCGCAAGTCCAAGCAGACCGAACTGCAGCAACGTGTCGGCGTCGGCCACCAGTTGTTCCTCGATGCTCTTCGGGTGTTCCGGAAGTCGCTCCAGCGCCCGAAACAGTTCACGGGCCCGCAGCGTCGACCAGCCATATTCCGCGACGCAGGCCTCCAGCGCACCACGTACGTTCATGTTGGGGAGCACCTGCTCCTTGACGCCCATCAGGTAACCCAGCGCGCAGACAATATCGGTATCCGGATCGACGTTTTTGTTTGTGACCTCGCGAGCCAACTCGTAGGCCAATTGTACCCGTCGTTCGGCCAACTCTAAGCGATGGGCGACGTCTCGCGTTTTGTATAACGGGGTGAGCGTCTCTTTGAAGCGCGCAAAGTCCATGAGCGATTGTCGCTAAGCGTCGGACGTCGGGCAAGTCTAGGCTTGCAGGCCGCGCGCCAACGGCTACACTAGAGGAGAAGGCCGTGGGACGGGCTTCCGGGAGTGCACATGCGTCGTTCCTCCCATGTCATTCTGAGTCACGATGTGACGGAGTTCTTCCGCACCGAGGTGGTGGACGTAGCCGCTGACCTGGGTGTGCAGCTCGACGAAACCACCGAATTTTATTTGGTTAATCTACTATGCGATTACACCCGCGCGGGCGTTGGCCCCACCCCAGGGGATGAGCCGTTGGCCCTGTTGTACGCCCGAGCACGTGAGGCCGCGCTTGGCGAGCGCGTTCGTCAACTCAAGGATTTGGGTGATGTGTCGCTGTATATTGCCGGATTCTTTGCGGAATTCACCGAGCGCTCGTTAGTCGATCCGAGCTACTACATTGCCATGGGGGGGACGGCCTACAGCGACTTGTCGGGGTTGTTGCGGATGCAGCGTCAGGGCGAGCTTTTGGCCAAGCTGTACGTCGACCTTGCCCGCCGCTTCAGCGCCTTGGTGGGCCTGCTGAATGAGATTGCCGATCGCAGCCGTGACGCGGGGGATGGTGACCGCGAGGTGGTGCAACTTTATGAGCGTTGGGTGCGCACGCGCAGCGAACGGGTGCGGCGACAGTTGGTTGAAAAGGGAGTGGTGTTGCCCAACGATGACGACTGTGAGTAGTGGTTTTAAGACTTTTCGCGACCTTTTCCACGCCCCTCAGCAGATTGGCAAACGCTTCGGCAAATTTCGTCACTTCGTCGCTGAGAAGCTTGTTGGTGATCGCTGGGCTTCTAGCGCGTGGAGGTTTTGCAGTGCTGTTTCCGGGTGTTTACTGAGGGTTGGGCGGATCCGTCCATGATAGTTCTGACAGGCGATCTTGGCACTGGCGATGGCGGCCTTACCGATCTGTTTGTGTCGCTTAAGCGGGGGCCGACAAGTGCTTCACATCACCTGGAACGACAGGGGAGCCGGAGCGAAACAAAGGGCGGTGGGTAGGGAACGAAGTGGCGAGGCTAGGTGTGGATGCCGCCGACGAACACGTCCTTCAGGTCTTTGTCGGCGTAAACGTTGCCTGCGGCGATTTCGCGCAGCGACAACACGGCGGCCTTGTTCTTTGAGTGATCGACGGTGGGCTTGGCGCCTTTCAAGAGCTGGCGCGCGCGTTGGGCGCTCAACAACACCAGGGCAAAACGATTGTCGACGTTGTCCAAGCAATCTTCAACGGTTACGCGTGCCATTCGAGAAACCTCCAAGGAGTCGGGCATGTACCATGCGGACGCCTGAGTCGTCAAACTATCCTAGGTTTGGCTGCAGGTTGAGGGAAAAGATGGTGACGCACGTGGGGGCCCTGCTGCTCAATCGCGCAGGAAATGGCAGGTGTAGCCGCCGGGGTTCTTCACCAAGTAGTCTTGGTGGTAGTTCTCGGCCGCATAAAAGGGGCCAGCGGCAACGATATCGGTGACCACTGGTCGCTTCCATTTGCCTGATTTGTTTACATTTTCGCGTGTGGTCTCGGCGATTTTTCGTTGTGCCTCAGAGTGCACGAAGATACTTGAGCGGTATTGGCTGCCAATGTCGTTTCCCTGACGGTTGGGTGTGGTTGGGTCGTGCATGCGGAAGTAGAAGCCCAAGATCTGCTCATAGGAGACACGCGCTGGATCAAACACCACCCGCACAGCTTCCGCGTGCCCCGTGTTCCCTTTTTTCACGTCTTCATACGTGGGGTTCATCAGCGTGCCGCCGGTGTAGCCCACCTCGGTGCTGACGACACCGGGGATCTTCCGCACCAGGTCCTCCATGCCCCAAAAGCAGCCGCCAGCAAGCGTGGCTGTTTCGAGTGCGGGCGCGGGCTGAGGGGTTTCGGCAGGTGCGGCGACGCCAAATAACGGCAAGTAGTCGCCATACCCTTCGGCAGCCAGCCTCGCGACCGGCACAAAGCGTAAGGCCGCGGAGTTGATGCAGTAGCGTTGACCCGTGGGACCCGGGCCATCGTCGAAGAGATGCCCCAAGTGGGAGTCGCCTTGTCGGGAGCGTACCTCGGTGCGGGGAACGCCCAGCTTGTGGTCGGTCTTTCGGGCTAGGTTGGCCGGGGTAATCGGCTTTGTGAAGCTAGGCCAGCCGGTGCCCGAGTCAAACTTATCTAGCGAGCTGAACAGTGGCTCGCCGGTCACCACGTCCACGTAGATACCGGCCTCGTGATGGTTCCAATAAGCATTCTCGAAGGGGCGCTCGGTCCCTTCTTGTTGGGTGACGCGGAATTGCTCCGGGGTCAGTTTTTGTTTCAGCTCCTCTGTGCTGGGCTTGCGGGTCTCACTCACGGCAGCACCCTTTGGCAGTTGAGGTTTTGAGGACTGGGCCGAAGCATAGACGTACAATCCCAAGGCCAGGGCCATGGCCGAGGCGATCCACAGGCGTTTTTGCATGCATGGCCTCCATCGCGGCCAAGGTAGTCACAGGTTGGCCTGGAGGCGAGGGGGCGACCTATTTGTCCCAGGTTGGCGACAGCACGACATCCACGCTGAGCGGCGTGTGTCTCAGGATTTCAGCCCCGGCGCGGCTCATGTGGGTCCGCAGCAGCTCAGCGATCAGCGGTGCCTTCGGGAGCGGACACTCCAAGACGATTTCGTCGTGTACGGTGTTGACGAGTAACGTGTCTGGATGAGCCAGCAACGCTTGACGAAGGTGCGCCAGTGCCAGCTTGGTGATGTCGGCGCTCGTGCCTTGGATTGGCATATTCTTGGCGATGCGTTCGGCCTGCGCGCGGCTGTCATTGTCAGCGCCCACGTCCAAGTACAATCTGCGGCCGGTGAGGGTGTGAGCATAACCGCGCGCTAAACCGAGCGCCGCGTTGTGCTCCAAGAACGCGCGAATCTTGGGAAAGGTTCGAAAATACTTGGCTAATAGGTCACGGGCTTGGGTGACGTCGGTGCCGGTGGCGCGCGCCAGGCCGCCCGCCCCCATGCCATAGGCCAAGCCAAAGTTGATGGCTTTGGCACGGTCGCGCAGCTCTACATGTTCGTGCTTCGTCACCTTGACGCCGAAGATTTCAGTGGCCACGCGCGCATGCAGATCCTCATTTTTGGCGAACGCCTCGGCGAACACCGGATCATCAGACATGTCAGCCAGGATGCGCAGCTCGCACGCGGCGTAGTCTCCGATCACGAACGTCCGTTCTGCGCTGGTACGAAAGCAGGCTCGGTGGGGCGTGCCTTTGACAATCGCCTGCAGGTTTGGGTTGTGGCACGACAGCCGGCCCGTGGATGCACCAATTTGCTCGAACGTAGGGTGGATGCGGCCATCAAGCCCCACGTGTGCCAGGAAGCTATCGCCGTAGGCAGAGGTGAGCTTGAACAGCTCGCGATAGCGCACCAGGTCGGGGCCCAACGGTGGTGGCAACAGTGCAAGGGTTTGGCGCCGCACATCTGGCACTCGGTGGCCCAACGCATGCAACGCCGCCTTCAGCGTGGCGTCCGAATCCAGATTTACGCCGCTGCCTCCAAACAGGTCCGGACCCTGCACTGTCTGGAGGTGTGTCGCTAAACGTTGCGAGAGCGTGCGTCGCTCCTCAAAGGCCTCGCGGGTTAGGCGCTGCCAGAGCGCGGCATCGAAAGGCATGCCGCATAACTCCATCTCAGCAATGGGAGCTACCGCGCTCGCTTCGATCCGTGAGGCCCAGCCCATCTCCTGGCGTTTCAGCTCCGGACTCAGTCGGTTTACCAACTGTGCCACCGTCTGCACACGCGCCGCCCACGCCGCAAAACTCAATGACGCATCCGGAGGTGGGTCGAGCTGCAAATCGCGGCTCAGGCCGCCGAGCGTTAGATCCCGCGGGCGTCCGCCAGCCAACAACAGCGCCGAAAGGCGCATACAGGCCCAACGTGCTGGTCCCTGACCCCAACTGCGTACCAACGCCTGGTGCACCGGTTTGGCATCTTCGGCAGCCAATGGTTTGTCGCGTGCGGTAAGGAGTGCTCCTAGCTCGTCGGCGCCATCGAACGCGATGAGCAGGTTCTGGTGGGGGCCAGCGATACACAACGCCAGCGGGGTTTCACCGCGTTTGGCGCCGGGATCCACATCCACGGCAGGGACCGCCACCTGGCCCAGCAGGTCGGCTGTGGCGCGGATGGCAGGCTGACCTCGCAGAAGCTCCATGCTAAGACTCGTGATTGTCCTCTATCACCCCGCGTTGGGGATGGCGAAGAACAGGATCGTAAGAACGACAACATGACGTCACAACCGCAAATCTTGGTGGTCGACGACGAAGTCGGCATCTTGGACTCGCTGAAGAAGACCTTGGAGCGCGAAGGCTACGAGGTGGCCACCACCGACAGCGGTGAAGAGGCGCTGAACCTTATCCGCTCGCGGCCGGTGGATTTGGTCCTGGCAGACATCATGATGCCCAAGATGAACGGCATCGAGCTCTTGCGTGCCGTCAAAGCGATCTCGCCAGCCATCGAGATGGTGATGATGACCGCCTTTGGTTCGGTAGAGAACGCCGTCGAGTGTATGCGCGAAGGTGCATACGATTTCATCAGCAAACCACTGAAGCGTGCGATGGTAGTGCGCTCGGTGCAGCGAGCGCTGGAGCGCCGCGCTCTACTGAACGAAAACCGCGTGCTACGCGAGGCCGTGAGTACCGTGCCGCAGACCGATTTAGTTGGCCAGGCGATGGCATGGCGTCGAGCGATGGAGATTGTTGCCCAGGCGGCCCCCTCTCGCGCGACGATCCTTGTCGTAGGGGAGAGTGGCACCGGCAAAGAACTCGTGGCCCGCGCGATTCATCGACTGTCGGAGCGCAGCCAGCGCCCGTTCGTGGCGGTAAATTGTGCGGCGTTGCCGGAGTCGCTCTTGGAAACCGAGCTTTTCGGGCACGAACGTGGCGCGTTTACTGGTGCCACCGAGCGACGTGAAGGGCGCTTCGAGCGGGCCGACGGCGGCACACTGTTCTTAGATGAAATCGGTGAAACCAGCGCGGCGGTGCAGGTTCGTCTGTTGCGCGTGCTGCAGGAAGGCGAGATCGAGCGGGTAGGCGGCCGAGACGTTGTGAAGGTGGATGTGCGTGTGGTGGCCGCAACGTTGCGCAACTTGGAAGAGGAGGTGCGTGCCGGACGTTTTCGCGAAGATCTTTACTATCGTTTGAACGTCATCCAGATAGGCGTGCCGGCGTTGCGCGAGCGTTTTGGTGACGCCCCCTTGTTGGCGCAGCATTTCCTGCGCAAGTTCGCCGAAGCCAATCGCAAAGCAGTGCTCGGGTTTTCCGAGGCGGCACTTACGGCCCTCGATGGGTACAACTGGCCGGGAAACGTGCGCGAGCTGGAGAACGCCGTGGAGCGCGCGGTGGTGTTGTGTCGTACCGAGGTCATCGAGCTTGGCGACCTGCCTGAAGCGGTCGCGGCTGCTTCAGGGACGCAGCGACCCGCCATCACTGGTGATGGTTTGTTTATTCCGTTCGGCACTACGCTCGAAGAGGTGGAACGGCGGTTGATCGACGAGACGCTAAAACGGGCCGGGGGAGACAAGCGTACTGCGGCCCGACTCTTGGGTGTGCACGCGCGCACGATTCACCGCAAGCTCGGGCCGTAGCAGAGCGAGTTACTGTTTAGGTGCCTGTTGCGACGGCTTCACCATCGGCGGCGCCATCGGCTGTGCGGCCGGCATAATCTTCAAGAGCTCAACATCGAAGACCAGGTTACCTGCAGGGGCGCCTGGGCGCGCAGGGGTCTCGCCGTAGGCAAGTGCCGCTGGAATCCAGAAGCGCGTGGTTTCGCCCTCCACCATCAGCTGCAGCCCTTCGGTCCAACCCTTGATCACGCCACCCAGAGGGAAGCGTGCTGGGCGGCCGCGGGAGACTGAGCTGTCGAACATTTTGCCGTCCGTCGTCCAACCGGAGTAGTTCACTTCGACGGTGTCGGCGGCGGTGGGCTTGGTTTTGCCGGTGCCCTTGGTGAGCACTTTGTACGTCAAACCCGACTTGGTCTTCTTTGCGTCCTTCGGGGCGGCGGCGACGTCATCGGGCACGGTCGGGGTCTTCATGATTTTCAGCAGTTCGACATCGAACACCAACATACCGGCCGGGGCACCCGGACGCTTGGGCGGATCGCCGTAGGCCAGGTCCGCTGGGATCCAGAAACGGGTCTTCTCGCCCTCGACCATCAGTTGCAGGCCTTCGGTCCAGCCTTTGATGACACCCGACAACGGGAAGGTGGCCGGCTGACCACGCGGCACCGAGCTGTCGAACATCTTGCCGTCGGTGGTCCAGCCCGTGTAGTGCACGGAAACCCCGTCAGCCGCAGTGGGCTTGAGGGTGCCGGTGCCGGGCTGTAAGACTTTGTAAGCAAGGCCTGAGGCGGTTTTTTGCGCATCGGCCGGGGCGGCGGCGACATCCGCAGGTGCAGGAATGCCGCTGGGCTGTTGGGGCATGGCGTCAACCTTTTTGGTTTCGGGTTGGGGTTTGGGTTGTTCGGCTTTGCCGCACGCGGCGGCGGCGCCGAGAAGCAGTAGGGCAATGTGGGTATTTCGCATGGCGCGCAATCTAGCCTCAAACGGCAGGGCGTGCCTAGTCAGTTAAGTGTCAGGTGGCGGCCGTGGCCGGAAGCAGGCTACGTTTCACCGCGGCAAAGGCGGGTCCGAGGAGTGCTTGGGCGCGTTCTTCGTGAAGTTGCGCTCGTTCGTGGTCGCCCAGCTCGTGCAGCACGTGGGCGGCATCCAGGTGCACGAGGCCGGCCTGTGGTGCAATCCGCACTGCGCGTTCGATGTCGCGGCGGGCTTCATCGGCGTGGCCATGACCGAGCATCAAGAGCGCGCGCAGTACCAGGGCCTGGGCCTGACCGTTGCCTCGTTTCAGCACTGCGTCCACATGGCCTAGCGCCATGGTCCACTCACCACGTTCGTTGAAGGCAGCGGCCAGCGCCATTTCGGCGCCGTCGTGGTCGGGGTCGAGTGCGTGAGCGTGGTTAAGCACTGCGATGGCATCATCGATGGCCTCGGGGCCGTCATGGCACAACAAGGCCCGACCTAACGCGACATGGCCGTCGGCGAGGGTTGGCTTTAAGGCCACGGCTTGCTCGGCGAGCTCCCAGGCTCGTTCCAACGCTTCGCTGGGCGTCAGCGCTATTTCGCTGAGCGTCTCAGGGAAATGTACCACGAGCTGAATCAGGCCGTGCGCGAGGGTGGCTTTGGCGAGCGCCTCAAGCGTTGGATCACGCATGCTCGTCGGCCTCGGCTTCCAACAGTTCGATCAGGTGGCGGCAACCCGCCAGCGTGGAGGCGGCCGAGGTGTCGTGCAGCTCGCCTTCGGCGGTGAGGATCCTCTTTAACGTGCTGGCCGTGTTGGCTAACTCGGGGAGGTGCTCGGCCACCGCATCGCACAGCTCTGTGGCCAGGGCGCAAGCGCCTCGGGAGCGACGTAGTCGATAGCTCGCGGCCAGGGCCAACGCTTGCTCACCCTGGTGCTTGCGGGCGGTCGGCGAGCCGGTGGTCAATCCGGCCATCAGGGCATGGACTTCGTTGTCGAGCCCCTTGGCGTGCGGTGCCGCATGGCTTTTGAGCGGGTGCAGTTGCGCCGTTTGCGGTTGCGGCAGCGCGACAGGACGGGAGATGGCTTCCTCGGGCGGGTGGTTGATTGGCGCTGTACCACGACCGCGGGGTTGGGCAGTTTCGGGCGTTGCCACAACGGGCCGCGCACCAACCTTGGGTTCCCAGTGGATAGTCATTCGGGGGGGCACTGTATCTCAGCGCCACTGCGGGTCGCAAAGGCTACTTCGCGAGGAGGGTAGAGCGAACGAGAAACAGGTGCCTACGATTTTTTGGAGGCGCTCGTCGTGCTCTTGGTGACCTTCTTCTTGGCTTGTTCGGCTGCGGCGCTGGCAGCGCGCACGCTCACGTCGGCGAACTCAGCCACTTGCTTCGCGGCTTTGGTCATCGAGTCAACGGCGGCGGCGGTGGCCGCCATCGTGTTCTTCAGCGCGGCCACGGCCATTTCGTTGCCCATCGGTACGCCCTTCACGGCGCCTTCCATCCGCTGGGTCGCGGCCTTGTTGATGCTCGTGAGCTGTTGCTCCAAGAGCGCCGAGACCGCCTTCTGGGTTTCCGAGGCGATGTCGTAGACGCTGCTCGAATAGTCGAGGGCGGTCGCGATGTTGGATTCGGCGTGTTTGGTGCGCAACGTGACCAGCTGCTCAGCGTCCTTGGCGTCCATGAACGCCTTGGTGTGTTCGGCTTGGTCGAACAGTGCGGTCTTCGCGGCGTCCAGCTGTAGTTTCAACAGCTTTTCGGCGCTGCTCATGTAAATCTGGGCAAAACGCATCGTGGCTTCGACGTTTTCTTTGCTCATCTCTTTGAATTGCTCTGGCATGTTCATGTCCTTACTCCCTCAGGGGCCGGCTGAGCGGCCTTTTGTGCGTTGCAATATGGACTACTTATAGTCGCTTGATTTTGCTTGTCAAGAAGAAATTGTGCAACGCACAAATGCGGAACTTTTATGCCTTGGGCGGGGGGCTTGCGGCGTTGCTGGGACGTACATTGCCGCGCGCCAGAGAGACCCCGACACCCAACGCACAGGCCAATGCAAATAGTCCGAAAGCTAATTGCACTGCCTTGAGGAACGGTGCGTGCACCTCAGGGGTGATGCGCACGTGGCCTACCAGGACGGAAAAGATGAGAGTGGCGACCCCCATGCTTAGCATTTGTCCTACCAAGCGCATCGTTCCGAGGATGGCCGACGCGACGCCGTAGTAGCGTCGTTCCACCGAGCTCATCACGGCGTTGGCATTGGGGGAGGAGAATAACGCGAAGCCTGCGCCCAACAGCATCAAGGTCAGGATCAGATAGACAAGCGAGGTCTGCTCGCCGAGTTGCGTGAGTAGGATCAGGCCGATCGCGGTGAGCCCCATGCCGAGGGAGGCAACAAAGCGGGATTCGATATGATCGGAGAGCCGACCGGCGTACGGAGACAAGAGCGCCATCACCAGCGGTTGTGCGATTAGCACCAGACCCGCCTCGCGGGGCCCAAGGGGTAGCGTAAAGTTTTTGGTGTCTGGCCCCTTGAGCCCGACAGGGCAAAGGGAGCAAGAAAGTGATAATCCGAGACGGCCTGATGAAGCTGGTAGTCAAAGTTCATGACGTGGTTGAGCTGGCAA
>JAKLEG010000085.1 GCA_022703175.1 Myxococcota bacterium
TTCTCGAAGGCATTGAAGATGTAGGTGGCCTCTTGCGAGAAGGTCTTCAGCATCTGACTGCGGCGGCGAAACAGCGCCATGCCACACAATGCCGAGGTGGCCATCATCTTATGCGTGTCCCAGGTGAGCGAGTCGGCCATTTCGAGGCCTGCAAGGAAGTGTTTATATTTACTGGTGATTGCGACAGCAGCGCCATGGGCGCCGTCGACGTGCAACCAGACGTTTTTGGCTCGACAGAACGTACCGATGGCGTGCAGATCATCGTAGCTGCCGGTCGCTGTCGCGCAGGCGTTGGCCACCACGGCCAGGACTTTTTGACCCCGTTGCACGGCGGCCTCGTAGGTGCGTACCAGATCGGGCAGACGCACTCGGAATTCAGCGTCGACCGGAATTTTTACGGCACCTGAGGTTCCTAGCCCCATGATCGCCGCGGCCCGGCCGTTGGAGTAGTGGCTAGATTCTGGCACTAAGATGACGCAACCTGGTGGTACACCTTTTTCCCAGGCATCCGGCAGTGCTGCCGCGCGTGCACCCAAGAGGCAGGTCAAGTTGGACATGCTGCCCCCGTGGGTCATCACGCCGCTACCTTCTGCCTCCCAGCCGACTTTGGTCAGCGCCCAATGGATGAGTTTGCGTTCCACCGCGGAGGCCGCGGGCCCCATTTCGTAAACCGGCATGCTGTTGTTGGTTGCGCCATTCAGCAGGTCGGCGACCGCGGTGCCGACCATGGGCACCGCCACCTGATGACCGATGTAGGCAGGATGATGTAGGCGGTTGGAGTTGGCGAGCAACACTCGCACCAGGGCCCCGAGGTCTGCGTGACCGTCTACGATGGTGCGCTCGAAATGCAGCTCGCGGGCGATCTCGTCGATACTCTTTTGTACCAGAACTTTGCCCTCACCGGCCTGGGCAATGCGCCAATGGTCAGCAAGCAGACGGCAGGTGGTCTCGACACTGTGTTCCAGGACCTGCGGATCGTAGCCGCGCGCGTACGCCGGATCGGTTGGTAGGGCTTCCGCTGCCCGCGCCCTGGTGCGGGCCGTTGGGGGCAGGTTGGGCGTTTGCGAGTTCGATGCTTGGAGCTCCGATTTCATGGTGAACCTCTACGTCAGCGAACAACGGTGCCATGTGCGTGCGCCATGGAGCAGCACGCGGATTCGCCTTACTCCTTGGCACTGCCTTGAAGCAAGTCGCGCACCAAGGTTGCCGCAGCAGCCTCATGCTTGGCTTCCTGGGGCGGTGGTCTGCGGAGCCTTCCTGCGCGCGAACCAGGCACGAGCTTGCTGCTGTTGTTGGTTGGCCACGACATAGAAGGAGGGGACCACCAAGAGGCTCATGGCGGTGGAGATGATGAGGCCGCCGATGACGCCAATGGCCATCGGGGCGCGAACCTCCGAGCCTGGTCCCAGGCCCAATGAGGCCGGAATCGCGGCCATCAGCGTTGACACCGAGGTCATCAGAATCGGCCGCAGTCGTACCGGTCCGGCTTCTTGCATGGCCGTGAGCGCATCGGCGCCGCGCTCGCGTAGCAGGTTCGCATAGTCGACCAACAGGATGGAGTTCTTCTTGACGATGCCCATCAGGAGCAGCAGGCCAATCATGCTGAAGGTGTTAAGGGTTTGTCCGGTGAGCCACAGCGCGACAGCAGCGCCCGCCACTGACAACGGCAAAATGGTGAGCACCGTTACCGGATGCAGGAGCGAGTTGAACTGCGACGTGAGGACCATGTAGGCGACGAGGATGCCCAAGAACAATGCGAACAGGAGCCCTCGCGTGGAGTCGCGGAAGGCCACGCTCGCGCCACCCAACACTGCATGGTAGGAGGCCGGCAGATCCCTGCTGAGGCTCTCCACGTACGCCAGTGCTTCATCTTGCGCATGGCCGGGGGCGATGTTGGCATACACGGTGATGGCTCGCTCCCGGTCGCGTCTGGTAATCGATTGCAGCACGGGGCGCTCTTCTTGTCGCGTGACGGCAGAAAGTGGAATGAATTCCCCCGCTTCGGTGCGCACCTTCAAGCGCACAAGATCCTCAGGGCGTTGGCGTTGGGCGGCGAGTAAGCGCACGCGAACGTCGACGCGTCGGCCGCCGGTGCTGTACTTGCCCACGCGCACGCCGCCGACCAAGGCATTCAGGGTTGACGCGATTCGTTCGATCGGAACGCCGAGGTCTGCGGCGCGGGCACGATCGGGTGTGATGCGCAGCTCAGGCATGCCCACCAAGTAATCTGTGTCCAGATCTACCACCACCCCGGTGTCGCGCAGCTTCGTCATAATGCCACTGCTTAAGCGCACCAGCTCATCCCAATCGGGGCCGCGGATCGAGAACTCCACGGGGAACCCTCGTTGCGCCGTAAAACCGGCTTGCGACAGATCTTGGATCACCACGCGAACGCCCGGCAGGGAGCGCAGCTCCTTGCGGAGCTCCTGGGAGAGCTCGGCCTGACTCAATAGGCGCTCGCTCGGGGGCACGAGCGTCACCATGATCGAACCCGCGCTGACGCCGCTAGCGCCTTGGCCGCCCACATTGGCCATCAATCGCAACACCTCAGGACGACTACGGACGATCGCTTCGACCTGTCTAAAGGCACGGTCGGTTTCCTCAATGCTAGAACCCACCGCGGTTTGGACGCGCAACGACAGCCGGCTTTGATCCTGACTTGGGACGAATTCACTGGGCAGATTTAGGAGTATGGCGAGTGCCGCGACAAACGTGAGCGCCGCGACGGAGAGCACCGTCCGGGGTCTGCCCAAGGCCCACCGCAGAATCGTGCGGTAGCGGCCGGCAAGCGCGGCGAACGCTTGGTCGACGACCCGTCCCACGCGGCTTCGTTGTTCCCGGGACGTATCAATCAGTTGCGAGGCGCGTGCGGGCGCCAATGTCACCGCTTCGAGGTAGGAGAGCAGCACGGCGACGCTGAAGGTGATGCCGAACTGTAGGAAAAAGCGCCCGATAACCCCTTCCATGAACACCACTGGCACGAAGATGGCGACAATCGCGAGCGTGGCGGCAAGTGCCGCAAAGGTGATCTCCTCCGTACCCTCCCGTGCGGCGCGCACACGATCTTTGCCTGTCTCAGCGTGGCGAAAGATGTTCTCCAGCACCATGATGGCGTCATCTACGACGATGCCGACGGCCAAGGACAGTGCCAGCAGCGTGAAGGTGTTGAGCGTGAAGCCTAAAAAGTAGATCACCGCCATCGTGCCGCACAGCGACATTGGAATCGCTAAAGCGACGTTCAGGGTGTTGGAGAACGACCCGAGGAATAGCCAGCAGACCAACGCGGTGAGCAACACGGAGAGCATGAGCTCCCACTCGATTTCATGGATCGATTCGCGGATGTACTGGGTCGAGTCGAAGTTGACGACCAAGCGCATGCCGTCGGGGAGCGTTGTACGGATCTCTTTCAGGACTTTGTTGACGGCATTTCCGACCGCTACCGCATTGGCGCCACGCTGTTTACGGATGCCCATGCCTTGAGCTGGGACGCCGTCGATGCGGGTAATGCGCCGAACATCCTCGAAACCGTCCTCGATCAAGGCAACGTCGCGCAAGTACACGGTGGCGCCTGCGTTCTGACGGATGACCAAGTTGCCAAAGGCCTCCGTATCGAGCGCCTCGCCCAAGACCCGGACGTTAATTTCTCGGTTATCGGCCTGAATAAGGCCCGCGGGAAGCTCCACATGCTCGCGACCGAGCGCGGCGATGATATCTTCGATGGTGAGTGCGCGCGCTTCGAGCTTTTCAGCATCCACCCAGACGCGCAGGTTCCGGTCGAGCGTGCCGACCGTGACCTCGCCGACGCCCGGGACGGTTTGAAGCTTTTCTTTGACGCGATAGCGCGCGGTGTCTGCGAGCAACTGGCGCGAAAAAGGACCGGTCAGGCCCACCCACATGATCGGTTGGTCTTCGGGATTGGATTTGGAAATGGTGGGTGGGTCCATGTCGCGGGGCAGGCGACGCTGGACGTTGGCGACTTTGGCCTGCACTTCCTGCAAGGCGACGTCTACATCCCTCGACAGGTCCAACTCGACGGAGATTGTGGCCGCTCCTTGGCGCGAGCTCGACGCCAGGGAACGCACCCCTTCCACCTGCATCACTGCCTCTTCAATTTGCTCGACGACGTCTTGTTCCATCGCCTCGGGTGCCGCCCCTTCCCAGGTGGCGGCGATGCTGATCACGGGGAAGTCGACGTCGGGGTATTGGCTGATGCCAATGCGACTGGCGGCCACGAAGCCAAACACCACCGTACCTGCCATGATCATCCAGGCAAAAAGCGGTTTCTTGATGCAGGCGTCGGTCAGCTTCACGGCGTGGCCTCGGCGCCGACTTTCGGCTGGGGCGACGTTGCTGCAGGTGTGGCGGCGGAAGCCATGGGCTTCGCTGTTACGTGGGCACCGTCGCTGAGGGCCTCGGCGCCCCGAACCACCACCTGTTCACCTGGGGTCAGGCCCGCTTTGACTTCGATGAGCCCCTCTGGCGTACGCATACCAAGCGTGACGATGCGCTCATGGGCGACACCCTCTTCAATCACGTAGGCGACAAACCCACGTTCGCACGGACGAACGGCGATTTGCGGTACCACCGGCGCGGTGTCACGGCCGCCGACGACCAAGGTCACCTGGGCGAAGGTGCCAGGCCGAAGTTCGGCTTTGGCGGGGTCGTCGATTTCTGCAGTGGTGGCGACCAACCGTGATGCGGGTTCGGCGCTCTGCGAAATATGGGTGATATGAGCGGTGTATGATTTGGTTTGTAGGCTGGTTGCGAAGGTTACGCGCATGCCGATCGTGAGTGCCGAGGCTTCGGCCTCGGTCACCTTGAACTTCAGAAGCAACGGGTCTCGGCGCACGAGTGTGGCTAAGGGTGTGCCGAGCTGCACGTATTGTCCGGTAGCGACGTTGCGCGTTTCAATGATGCCGGCGGCAGGTGCGCCGGGCGTGGCGTTACGGGCATCTAGATCCGCTTTGGCCAGGGCGGCGCGTGCTTCGGCCACTGCGGCGACAGAGACCTGGGCCTTGGCTTGCCAACTGTCCAGTTCTTCTACGGCCATCAAGTTGGGTTGTTGGGCTGCAAGGTTTTTGCGGCGGTTGAGGCCGGCTTGGGCCTCGTTGCGGGAAGCCTCGGCCCGCTCTAAGGTGGCGCGGGCCGCCTGTACCGCGATGCGGTAGCGTTCGGTGTCAATGTAGACCAGTGGTTGCCCTTGGGCGACGAACTCGCCTTCAGTGAATGCCACCCGTTCAATGGCGCCTGCGACGCGGGCGGCTACTTGCACGCGCTCGAACGCGTCGACGGTACCGACGGCTGACACCATGTAGTCGACCCGTTTGGCGGCGACGGGCTGGAGCTCCACCGGAAAGCTCATGTCACGGTGCGAGCGTGAGGCGGCGCCAGTTTTGCCCTCGCTTTTCGTGCACGCCCAAAAGACAAGTGCGACTCCTAGGAGTAGCTGCACGTCAGGTCGGAGAGGGGTCCTCATCGCGGGCGCTCCTTCGCGGTTCGTCTGAACGGTATCAGTACGCACCGCTTCGCCTGGACGTCAACGACACCCTGAATAGAGGGGAGTGCTAGGCGCAGAATCAGGATCTACGGTGAGGCCTCGGCCAAGTCAGCGTCGGCGTTGAGTCGGTGCCCTGGAGGGTCTAGCTGCGTCGTCGCCGGCGCCGGGAGAACACTAGGCCCGCCGTTGCGGCGAACAATAGCGAGCTGAGCGGCGCGTGGTGTTGCGGTGTGGCACTACAGCCCCCCGAATCTCCGCCGCCATCGCACTCGGGGTCACAGTCGCAGTGATTGTCGCAGGCCGTGGTCTTGTCGCATTGACAGCCATCGGTTGTGGTCGTTGCCGGGATGCAGGCACCAGCAGTGTCGAGCTGGTAGCCGGTATCGCAGACACACGCGTCATTCACCAGGTGCGCATGCGGCACGCATTCGGTGGTTTGCTCCACGCAAGCGGTGCCTGCGTCATTGGGTTCATAGCCGGTGTTGCAGACGCAACCGTCGGTTTGGAAATGGGCATTTGCTGGGCAGTCCATCTGTTCGCAACCGGTGCCGGCAGCATTCACGACGTAGCCGGTGTCGCAGGTACAAGTGTCACCCACCAAGTGTGCGTGCGTTGGGCAGTCGATGGCTTCGCAAGCCGTGCCGGCTTGGTTGGGGGCATAGCCGGTGTCGCAAACACAGTTTTCGAGCTCGAAGCTCGAATGCGTCGGGCACTCTGGATAGCAGTACTGGTAGGTGGTGCCGCTAGAGAGTACGGGGCCGCAGCCCAGGCCCTGGCAATCAACGGTTTCGATCGCCCCGGCCGAGCAGTATTGGGCATTGCCGCTGACGCATGTACCGGTTGCGGGCACCGAGCCGCAGCCATCCACTGCGTCGACGCAATTGTACATCGAGCCATCGGCCTCGAGGCCGCAGGTCTTGTTGGTACCGGCTTGGGCGCAGTCACCGTAATCGACGACCGGGTTGGCTGGATCGGTGACGTTGTCGCAATAGATAATGACCGAACCGACGCAACGGCCAGCCCAAGTTTCGTTGCCACAATCGCCCGGAATGACTCCTCGGCATACGGCGCCAGCCGTCGTAAAGCCGCTGCAATCAACCGTGTCGAAGTTACATTCTCGGGCACAATCGCAGGCGCCGTTGGCCGCCCAGCCGCATGGATCACCGGCTTGGCAGCAGATGTAGGCGTCCTCACCTGGATCGGCCGCCGTAGGTTCGTAAGACATTGAGCCCTCACCGCACATTGGGGCGATGCCGGGGATGCATTGGCAGCTGCCGCTGGCGCCGGTCATCAGGGGGTCGGTGCAGACGATGCAACCTGGGATGGCGCTACATGAGACGCCCTCGTCGGGACGGCCGCTGAAACATTCGTCGCAAACGCAGCCGCCAGCCTCACGGTGGGCATGCGTGGGGCAGGTGGCCTGGGATTCAGGGATGCAGGCCGTACCATCGGCGTTTGGGACGTAGCCCGAAATGCAGTAGCACGCGCCACCAATCGGTTCGCTGTTGGCTGGGCAGGTGATGCTCCCTTCGGTTTCGCAGCCGGTGCCGGTGTCATCGACATGGTAGCCCTCGTTGCAGAAGCAATTGCCATAGCGCAACGCCGAGTTGGTGGGGCAGGAGGTCGCCAACGGGATGCCCAGACCGACCGCGGACCAGGCATTGGCAAGAGCGGTACACTCGCTGGCAGTCGCACCGAGGACTTCACTGCAACTATCGAGGCTGGCCTGCACCATGTCGGCAAAGGCGCTGTTCTCGCCCAGGTGGTAGCGCAAGGTTTGGAACCAGATCTGACCCACCTTGGTGGCGTCGGTGGTGTTCCGAACCAGGCAGGCGGCGTGGTTGGGGATACCGGAGTTGTAGTGCACGCCACCGTAGTCTTGGTCCTCGGTATTTTCGAGCACCATGTAATCGCGCATGTGGCCTGGTTGCGGGGAGGCGACGTCGCCGGGGCTGCACATGTCGCGGATGGCTGGTGCCAACACCGGTTTCACACAATCCTCACCAATCAGATCGTCCTCTTGGTCGGCAAGCCAACCAAACACGTCGGCGAAGTGTTCGTTCAGCGCGCCTGATTGGAATTGGTACGCGAGGTTCGCGGTGGCTGCGACCACGCCGTGGCCAAGCTCGTGCGCGGTGACGTCGTAGCAGCGCGCGGTCTCCTTTAGGTAGTTGTCGGCATCACCGTAGGCCACCACGCCCACGACGGTGCCGTTTTGGTATGCCTGCGTGAACCAGGCGTTGCCTACGGCTTCTGGCTCGTGGATGCGGACGAAGATCTGCCCGCCCGAGCTCGCTGGGGTGTCGTTGTAGTTCCAGTTCTGCCAGCCAAAGGTCGTCGAGAAGAACCCCATGGCCCGGTGCAGGTTGTCGTGGCCGCTGACCGCGGTAGCGTCGGTGAACGGAGTGCTCAAACTGGGCGTCGCGTAGACTGCGCCGCCCGACGTGGCATCGGTGGTCCAGATTGTCCCTTGCGTGAGTGCCACCTCGTTCTTCATGAGAACGCCTTGGCTGGAGGAGGAGACGTGAAGCGTGACCGGGTGACCAAATAGGTCGGTGGAGGTCATGGTGGCGGCGACTTCGCGGATTTGCGTTGCCTCCCGGAGAATCGCGCCATTGACAGCGTCCACGTAGACATCTTTGGCCACCGGGCGTTCGCCAGGTACCACCGCGAAGGCGATGCGCACCCGGTAAGCCAGCCGGGGCAAGTTGCGGCCGGTGGCAAAGGCGCTAAAAACCAACGCGGGACGCGGCTCTTGGGTCAACTCGCCCAAGTACCCTTGGCGGGCCAAAAGTACGGCTTCGTTGGCAGTCAAACGCGGTGGGTTGACGACGGTCAAATCGAAGCGAGACAGCTGCAGTTCGACCACGCGCACCAGGCCAGTTTTGGCCTCGCTATGCACGCGAATCTCGTCGCCTTCCACAGGGAAACCATAGACGCTGCGGTGCAGACGCACGTGGCGGAAACCGTAGCGGTCGGTTTCGTCGGCGGCGATTCGAAGGCTGCCTTCTACGTTGGTTCCGAGCTTTTGTGCCAGGCCTTCGGCAAAGCTCAGCGTGGCGGCCGCGGAGCTGTCGACATGCCCCAATCGGCCACTCACGTAGCGAATGGCACCCGTGGCGTCGGCGTGCACGATGGCTCGGGTGTCGCCGAGTTGAGTTCGTACCGATGCTGCGGCCGTATCAGACAGGGAGGGTGGAGGGGCAAAGCAGACCAAGGCGCTCGTCAACGTCACGAACATGGGTATTCTCCTGTGCCACAGGCTTATGGGGACCGCTCGACTTGGTCAAGGATACACGATGACCATGCGCGTCATCATCGACCGCTGACAACCACGGGGTGATTCAGCAGTAACTCCAATGACATGGCGCGAGAGCACCCACATCGGCCAGCGTGGTTGTGGCGCTTGCTTAAAGTGCGCCTTGGCTCAGCATCACGAACAGGTTGCATGGTCGTTGCGGGGGATTTGCGCTAGCTTTGCATTTATGCAGACACGCATGCGAAACGGCATGACTTGGGTGTTGGCTGTCGGGTTGGTGGTCGGCTGTCGTTCGTCGCTTCCGTACGCGATTATTACGATCGAGGACCCGCGCCAAGCCGCTGCTTTTGCGACGGCGTTGGCCATCGGGTCAAGTGAAGCTGATCTCCAGACGGTATCGTTGTCGGCGTTGAGCTTCCCGCTGGTCATTACCGTGACGCGCCCGAAGGCCGGCGTGCAGACCGTACAGGTGGTGGTGCAGGCGGCTGACACCGAGGTCGTGGCGGCGGGTGTCGGGCAGGTGGAATTCCGGCGCCGCGGCAATCCCGCGGCAACGATACGCCTCGCGAAGGTATGTAGCTCCGATGGCGATTGCCTCGACGCGCTCTTCTGCAATGGTGACGAACATTGTGTTGGAGCACGTTGTGTGGACGGGGATCTGCCATGTCGCTCCAATTTCGAGTGCCTGCGTACGAATTGCACCGAGCTTGGCAATGGCGCAGGCGCCTGTAATCCGGTAGCGGATCATGCCGCGTGCGGCGCGGGGCACTATTGCAGTGTCACCGCCGGGTGCGTGCCAGGACGTGCCTGCGGTGTCGATGTGGACTGCGACGACGGATCAATCTGCAACGGTAACGAACGCTGTGTGAATACGATCTGTGCGCCAGGGACGCCTCCAGATGTGAGTGATGGTGACCCCTGTACCGCTGACCTCTGTGACGATGCTGTCGGGGCTCGGCATCTGCCTGACGCCACCCTTAATGGGAATGCCTGTTCTGTTGCGGGCGGAGCACGAGAGATCTGCATCGCCGCTGCGGGCGGGTGCGCGGTGTCGCGGTGTGGTGATGGTTACATCGACGTGGGGGCGGTGCCGCCAGAGCAATGCGACGATGGGGATGCCAATGCCGACGATTGGGGGCTCACGCCGCATTGCAATGCCACCTGCTCCGGATGGGCGGTCTACTGCGGTGACGGGCAGGTCAATGCCGGCGAGGGTTGCGATGATGGTAACCGCCTAGATGATAGCAATGACTGCGGTGCCGATTGCCAGTGGGTGGGGACCGCAGCCGGGAGTACGCCTTGGCGAGGCATCGGCAACTCTGATTTAGGACCCATCGACGTTCGCACGAACCTTGGGTCTCTCTCAATGTACGGTGTGTGGAACGCCTATTTTGGCCGTCACGACGGCTTGGCCGCCGCTACTGCACCGAATGGTGATATTTATTTAGCCCTGGCTGGTGAAATCGAGTGGGATTATCCAGAGATCTTCGTGGTGCGGTGGGATGGTACCGACTGGCAGGAGATCTACGACTCGCCTGTGCATGGCATCAGCAACACGCCGGCTCGATCGATGGAGCCCACCATTGCCATCGACTCTGCCGGTCAACCGATTGTGGCGTGGCGGGATGAAAGCGCCAGCAACGGTAGCTTTGCTATCTTTGCGCGACGCCGGGTGGCGGGCGCCTGGGTGGACATCGGCGTCAACTCTGCTGCGGGCGGCGGTGTTAGCAATACGGTCGCCAACTCCTTCGAGCCGGCGCTCACGGTAGACTCGTTGGGCCGCCCGGTGTTGGCGTGGACTGCCCGACCAGGGAACAACGACGAGATTTGGGTGCGCCGTTTTGACGGCGCTACATGGGCCGAGGTCGGGAGCGGTTCTGCCCAAGCGGGCGGCATCAGTAACACGCCTTCGATGTCCGGCAACCCTGTGATTGTGGCCACACCCAATGAGGGGCTCGTGGTCGTTTGGGAAGACCTCTCCGGTGGACGTCAGCAGATTTACGGCACGCAGTGGACGGGTTTTGCGTGGACCACGCTCGGCGCCAATTCGACCTCCGGGATGGGGATCAGCAACAGTAGCGGCAGCGGTAGCTCTCCGAGTCTGGCGGTGGATAGTAGCGGTCAACCCGTGTTGGCGTGGGAGGATAGTTCGGGCGGCATCTACGTCAAGCGTTGGAGTGGCACGACCTGGGACGAGGTCGGGGCGGGTTCGGCCACAGGCGACGGGATTTCGGCTGCGCTTGTGAGTGTGGGGATACCGCGAATTTTCGGGATGGCCGATGGCAAACTGGCAGCGAGCTGGCTGTTTTATGACCACGGCCTTGGGGCTGCCCTGTTTGATGGTACGGCCTGGACAGAGATGGGGTCAGGTTCACGGGTCGCGCCGGGAATTGCCTCTGCCGACGATGGCGTTGCGCAGGCATGGGTGGGCAACCCGGGCGAGGCGCCCGTCCTTATTGTGTCAACGTTTTGGGATCAGGCATTGGTCGCGATCCGCTGGGATGATACGGCGTGGCAGGCGTTGCCGGGCACGGTTACCAACACGGGCGGGTTGAGCCAGAGCACGGGGACGGCAGCTACCCCTGTGGTGCTCCTCGACGCTGCCGGTTTGCCACTCGTGCTTTGGAGCGATGACCGCGTTGGCAACGCTGAGATTTGTGGTGCGCGTTGGGACGGCAACCAATGGTCGGAGCTTGGCGCCAGTCCCTGTCACGCAGGTGGTATCAGTGCCACCTCTGGGGACTCGCAATCCCCGACGGCTGCCCTGATGCCGGATGGCACGCTGGTCGTTGCGTGGTCAGATACAACCGCGAATCCAGGACCACAGGTCTATCTAAAAACCTTCACCGGTACGCTTTGGCGCGAGCTCGATCACTCGGCGTCAGGCACAGGCGTTTCTCAAGCCACCGCAGTGAGGGGCGCACCAGCACTGGCGTTGGATGATCAAGGCCAGCCGTTGGTGGCCTGGCAGGACAGCGCGGGTGGACTCTTTGTTCGTCATTGGACAGGTGCCGTGTGGGCCGCGTACGAGGGGAGCGCGCCTGCCGCCATCGATCATGGAGCGATGCCGACGTTGGCGGTTCTGTCTACCGGGGCACCCGTGTTGGCGTGGGTGAATGCCGCGGCCGACGTTTGTGTGCGTGCGTGGAATGGCGCTGTGTGGAGTGAGTTGCCAAGCGGCTCCGCCACCGGCGGCTGTGTCACCAACACCGGTTGTTATGCGCAATCACCCAAACTCGTAGCCGATCGGCATGGCGGCTTGGTGATGGTGGTGGCGGACGAATTCCTGGGTAGCCAGGAGATTCACGCCTGGCACTATGATGGCCAGCAGTGGAGTTGGCTGGATGAAGCGGCCTACCCGTTTGGCAATGTCAGCCGGCGTTTTGGGGTTTCGCATGATCCAGCTGTGGCACTGGATGCAATGGGGCGTCCGTGGGTGGCTTGGAGTGACGACTCCTCGCCGACGCTCTTTGGCGAGGTGTTGGTGCGCCGGTGGACTGCAAGTCACTGGGTCGACGTCGCTTCGGCGACAATCGAGTCGGGTGGGGTCTCGAATAGCCGGGCGCCGTCGGCCTCGCCGAGCATTGTGGTGGGCGAGGAGCGTGCGTGCGTCGGCTGGATCGAAGTGACGTGTTTGTTAGGCGACGCCGACTGTGATCCTCCCCGCGGCCAGGTGGCGCTGCGCTGCACGGACTGGTGACCGATGCGAACTTCAACGTTGCTTCTGTTACTGGGATGGTTGTGTGTCAGCAATTGCGCCCGTGAGCGGGCCTTCGTGGTACTTACCGTTGAGGATCCGCTGGGCGTAGCCGCAGCCTATGAATCGATTGCGGCGGGCCTGACGCCCGACCGGATGACGTCCATGACCCCCGATCGACAGGTTTTTCCTGTGTCAGTCACGGTGACCGCAAGCGCCGCCAAGACACGGACCGTGTGGGTCGAGGCACGTGATGATGCCGGCGAGGCGTTGGGCCGCGGCGTTGTGGTGGCTCGGTTTGCCGTGCAGGGATATCCAGCGGCGACCGTGCAGTTGGGGCGTGCTTGTGCCGATGACGGTGACTGCGCCAACGACAGTTTTTGCGACGGCGTCGAAACTTGTGTGGATGGTATATGTCCGTTGGGCCCGGTGCCGCTGCCTTGTGGTTCTGAGGTTGCGTGTGTGACCAGTAGTTGTGTTGAGGAGGGGGGGGGCGCAGGTCATTGCAGTGTCCTCGTGGATCACAGTGTTTGTGGCGCCGACGCCTACTGCAATCCGAGTGGCGGCTGCCTGCCGGGTCAGGGGTGCTATGACGACGTCGAGTGTGGTGACGGTTATCTGTGCAATGGTGTCGAGCGCTGCGTGAACTACCTCTGTGTTGCCGGGGATCTTCCGGTTCTCGATGATGGTGACCCTTGCACTGTGTCGGGGTGCAACGAGACCGAGGGCATTTTTCATGTCGCGGTCCTTGGGTTGGACGGCAACCGCTGTGAGAAGGTGGGGGCCGAGCGCGAAATATGTTTGGCGGCCCATGGTGGCTGCGTCGTGTCGACCTGCGGTGACGGTTTCGTCGATATCGGTACCGAGCCCCCCGAAACCTGTGACGAGGGCGAACGCAATTCGTCAGACTGGAGCCTGTGGCCGCATTGTAATGCGACTTGCGATGGCGTGGCGCCGCATTGCGGTGATGGGGTCGTTGACGTGGCTGAGAATTGCGATGACGGCAACACCCAAAGCGACGGCAATGACTGTAGCGCCCAGTGCCAGTGCGAAGGTATTGGCTGTGCAACGTTGTCTTGGCAGGGCGTCGGCGGTTCCGATTTTGGTCCGCGCGACATCTACACCACCTGGGGAAGTACGCGGTGCTCGGGCCTCGGCATTGCCAGCCGTTCGTTGGGGACGCTCTCTGCCGCGCATTTTGTCTGGTTGCGCGAAGGCAATGGCCCGGTCGCTATGTTGACCGATGTCGTCGATGACGGCGGCAAGTCCTTTCAGGTTCGTTCCTGGGATGGCCTAGGGTTTGTCGTGCAGCAAGCATTTCCTTACCCGCCGTTGGGAATGTTGCCTGGCAATGGGTCCATCCTTAAGCAATTGCGTTGGTGGGGCGCTGCGCCTAGCCACGTAGCACAGCCGCTGCTGGCTTGGTCCAACGGAAGCAATGTTTTTGTGGGCCGTTGGAATGGTGCCATGTGGGCAGAGGAGGGTACTGGGTCGTTGGGTGCCACAGGTATCTCGGCGGGCGCTTCGGGGGAGGTCGGTCTGGCGCCTCTGATCGTGTCAGGGGCCTCCGACAACATTGTGGTGCTCTGGCGGACCGGCAGCGTCTCCTCGAATCGAATGTATCTGAGGCACTACGACGGCATCTCATGGAAGGAGCTGGGTGCCGGGTCGGCGACGGGCGACGGTTGGGCAGGCGTGATGACCAACACCTCCTATGACGACAACGCTTTGGTATTGGATTCACAAGCCCGGCCGATCGTCGCCTGGTGCCCTTCTGTCGGCGGCGCTGCCGAGGTCTATGTTAAGCGATGGAATGGTAGTGCGTGGCAGGAGGTTGGCACAGGTTCGGCCTCTGGGGGTGGTATCAGCGCTTCTGCTGGCGCATCGACTGACGTGGCGTTGGTGTTCGATGCGGCTGGCACCCTTTATGCTGCCTGGTCTGAGGCCACGTCCGAAGATACCGAGATCTACGTCAAACGATGGAATGGCTCGACCTGGAGCGAGGTGGGGGCAGGCTCTGCCTCAGCAGGTGGTATCAGCAATGATGCCGTGGCCTCGATGGCACCGATCCTGATGCTGTCGCATGACGGCTTGCCTATGGTCCTCTGGAACAGTGGCGTCGATGGTGTGTCCCAAGCGCTTATGGCGCGTCGCTTCGATGGGGGCACCTGGGTTGAGTTGGATGCTGGGGCCGCAACCGGCGCGGGGATTGTTCGGGTGGGGAGGTCTATCGCCGCGATGGGTGATGAATCCGACCTCCATGTTGCCTGGACGGACCTCCAACAGGACGATAGCTGGGTGGCGGGTTATCGGCACGATGCTGGTGGTTGGCATGGCTACCAAGCGGCCACCGCCACAGTCTCGACGGCGCTTGCGACGCCGAACCCGTCGGGCGCACCCACGTTGGCGCTGGATGCAAATGGGCGACCGGTTGTGGCATGGCTGGAGACGCTGCCGACTGGGGTGCGGGTCTATGCCAAGCGGTTTGATGGTTCGCAATGGGTCGAGATGGGGTCTGGCTCTGCGTCAGGAGATGGTTTGAGCGGCGCGGTGGGCACTGCCACAGGTTTGCAGCTTGCCGTCGACCCGATGGGCCGACCGATCGTAATCTGGGGACGGGTGGTGAGCTACAAGCTTGGAGAACTGTGCGTCGGGCGTTTCGAGAACGACGTTTGGACGTCATTGAACGGGGGTTCTGTCACCGGCTGTGGTTTGAACGTCGAGTCCGATAACGACACGATGCCAGGTCTGGCATTTACCGACGACGGGCGCCCGGTGGTGGCATGGGCGGATTATTCATGGAACTACAACGGTGACATTTACGTGCGCGTCTGGAGTGGTTCGACGTGGGAAGAATGGAGTGCCGGCTCTGCCTCCAACGGCGGTATCACCGGAGGGCATGGTAATCTCTGGCGAGATCGCATCGCCCTGACGGTCGACGCAATGAACCGTCCCGTGGTGGCGTGGTCTGACACAATCGCGGAGGACATCTACGTGTTGGCGTGGGACGGGGTGGGTTGGAGTGAGCTGGGAGTTGG
>JAKLEG010000086.1 GCA_022703175.1 Myxococcota bacterium
CAGCACCGTGCCATTCACTGCCACAGCTTCGGGCGCCTCGTGCGTGAGCGGAGTGGTGCCTAGCTCCACCGAGGCCTTGCGGATCACGGCGGTGGCGACAGCGTCCAGGCCCAAGATCGCGGCAATCGCCTCGCCGATTTTGATGGTACCGAAGCGACTGAAACCAAGCGTGATGGCAAGCTCGGCGCCCTGCTCCTTGGCCGCCACGATGCAGCGCTTGGCGTCCACCACCTTGTGCTTCTCTTTGCGCAAGATCTTGACCCACGCCGAGCTCGCAGCGTCAAACTGTGCTAGGCGCGGTGCGATGATGTTCGGCTCTGGCAACCGCACTGCGTATGTGGTGCTGCGAATCAGCTCATTAAACGATGGCGTTTCAACCGGGATCTCGTGACCCTCCTGCACCTGCAACCCGTCGGGCAACCAGCGGTTTAGCTTTTTGACGTACGCCGTCGGATCGGGGAAGCCGCGACAATCAGCCTCAAAGAACTCGGCATGACTGACAATGCCGGTAGGGCAGGCGGGCGAGAAGCCCACCTTCGGCCGCGGCACATGCCCTTCCGAGTACATCACCGACAAGCCGCTCTGACGCACCGCGCGCACAATCTGATTAAAGGTATCCAGCTGCGACAGGTGCACCGCCCGCCCCTCTTTGGCAAAGCGGAAACGTAAGCGCGAGCGTGCCACGGGTGGGCCCGAGGGCTCCCGACTGGCCACACTCGGCGCCACCAAACCCTGTCCCACCTCCTTGGCATGTACGCGCGGCTCCACGGTGTCGGGTTGGCCGGTGCGACTCGGATGTACCAGGTCGCAGCCGCCACAGGCGTAGCAGGTAGAGGTAAGCGCGCAATCATTGATGGTTTTTTCGGCAAAGGCCCGCTCGCGGTCGGTCTTGAGGAACTTCTTCAAGATACCGGCGTCCAAGTGATCCCACGCCAAAAGGCCGTCGATGGGCCGACTTTCCAAGAACTGTTCTGGGGTTAGGCCATGCTTGGCCAGCGTGGTTTGGATGGCGTGCATCCAACGGTTGTGGTCGTACTGCTCGGTCCAGGCGTCGAGGCGGCCGCCTTTTTGCATCACCTGAAGGATGGCATCGGCCAAGCGGCGATCGCCGCGCGCCAAAATCCCTTCCAGAAACGACTGCTCCGGCGAGTGGTAGCGGAACGTGATGCGCCGGCGCTTCAGCTCTTCGCGCAGGTAGCGATGTTTGCGTCGCGTCTCCTCCACGCTCATCTGCCCTTCCCACTGGAACGGCGTGTGTGGCTTGGGCACAAAGGTCGACACCGACACGGTGATGTTGGCATCGTTGCGAATGCGCCGGGCAGCTTGGCGCGCTGATTCGGCCAACTCGATAATCGCGACGACGTCCGCGTCAGTTTCGGTGGGCAACCCGATCATGAAGTAGAACTTGAGGTTGCGCCAACCGCGCATCACCGCCGCCTCCACCGCTTGAATCAAGTTGGCCTTGGTGGAGGTTTTGTTGATGACGTTGCGCAGCCGCTCACTGCCGGCCTCAGGTGCCAGCGTAAAGCCCGCCGCCGCGGATGCCGCCAAGCGTTCGGCCAGCTCATCGGTGAGCGTCTCCGAGCGCAACGACGGCAACGACACGCTCACACGGTCTTTGTGGTGCGTGTTCAAAATCGTCGTGACCACGTTGTTGATGGGCGCGTAGTCGCCAGCTGACAGCGACAACAGCCCCACCATGTCGCAGCCCGAGGCCTTAAGCCCCGCATCGGCCAACGCCACCACCTTTTCTGGATGACGTTGGCGCGTCGGGCGAGTCACGAGGCCAGGTTGGCAGAATCGGCATGAGCGTGAGCAGCCGCGCTGGATTTCGATCGCCACCCGCTCATGCACCGGCTGCACGTTCGGCACAATCGGCCGGGTGGAGAATGGTACGGCATCCAAGTCTGGCACCACCGCGCGCGTCACCTGAGGCACGCCTGATGGCGAGGTTTGGCCGGCGTGCGGTGTATCGGCCTGAGCGGTAATCGCCGTGACGTTGATGCCCTCGTAGGTGACATCAAAATGCGCCGGAACGTAAACGCCTTGTACGGCCGCGAGTCTCTTCAAAATGGCCGCTCGACTCAGCCCGGTCGCGCGCCCCTGGGCAACCACCTGCAGGATTTCTACAACGGCGCGCTCGCCGTCCCCTAACAAGAAGGCATCGAAGAACGGTGCCACCGGTTCGGCGTTGTAGGCGCAGATGCCGCCGCCGATCACGAACGGATCTGGCTCGGCGCGCTCCACGGCACGTATCGGGATGCCCCCCAACTCCAACATCGCAAGCACAGTGGGGTAGCAAAGCTCGTACTGCAGCGTGAAGCCTACGAGCTCAAAAGCTCGAAGCGGCAGATGCGACTCCAACGACCACAGCGGCACGTTGGCGGCGCGCGCCTTTTTCTCCAGGTCGGGCCACATCGCGTACACCCGCTCGGCGGCAAACTCCTGATGATCATTGACGATCTCGTAAAGGATCTTGAAGCCGATATGACTTTCGGCGACCTCGTAGACATCGGGAAAGGCCAGTGCCATGCGGGCTTGAAGCGGCCCGGTCTTGACGACCGAGTTCACCTCGCCGCCAGTGTAGCGGGCCGGCTTGTCAACGTCGGCAATGAGAGCATCGATGGTGGTCTGCAAAACTGGCAACAACTCTGACATGGGAAATACCTCGCGGATGGGAATCAAACCCAACGGGGAACCAGGCTCCCCTGTCCACGCTCTGGCCTCGGCTGGCGCTTAGACGCCCAGGAGAGACAACAACGGGGGCGGTGTGACAAGAGTCCTAGTAGCTCCGGCACTCGGCGGTGCCGTTCTTGATGGTGTCGCAGCTTAGGCCGGTCTCTTTGCCACAGGCCTTGCTGGCGGTGAGGCAGTGGCCATAGCTGCTGCCGTCTAACGCCGGGGTCTGCACGCAGGTCACCGCGCAATCGGTGGAATTGTCGCAGGGCAAGTCGGTACCTGTGCAACGGCCACCGCTGCAGGTGCCGCCCATGGTGGCGCAATCCGAGTCGCCGATGCATTCGCAGAAACCACGGTTGCTCTCAGGGTCGCGCTCACATTTGCGGGCACCCGAGCAGGGCACATTGGTACATTCGCAGGGGCCTTCGCTGCCAAACATGCCGCCACACTCGCCCATGATGATGCTCAAGCTGTGGCAACCACCGGCAAATCCGGAGGGGCAATCAAAGTCGGTCTCGCATGAAGGGGCGCAGTAGTTCCCGGTGCCTTCGTCGTCGATGAGGCAGATATTCTTATCGGTGCAGCTTGGGCCGAACATTTCGCCGCACTCGCCGCACAAGTTGGAGCGCTGGGTGTAATCCACGCAGCGGCCAGCTTGGGTGCAAACCTCGCCGTAGTCACAGTAGGTGGGGTCGGGCATTGGGTTGGCAGAGCACTCGGAGCAATCGCTAGAAGTGGTACCTTCGACGCATTGGCCTGCGGCGCACACATAGCCCAGCTGGCAGTCGCCGGTAGAACGACAACCAGGTTCACACACACCCGCGCCACCACCCGAGGCATTGCAGTAGGAGTTGAACTGACAATGCACGCCGGAGCCGCACTGCGTGGCTGAGATGCAGCTGCCTCCTGAGAAGACGTCGGCGGAGTTGCAGATCTCGCCCACTTTGCAGTCTTGATTGCCGATGCAGGGCGGGCGCTTTTGGCAAGAGCCGCCAGTGTTGCAATACTCGCCGGTGTCGCACGAGTCGTTGGTGGTGCACAGACAGACGCTGTCGCGACAGATGAAACCATCTTTGCAGTCGGCATCTTGAGCGCAGCCTGTGGCTTCATCGCTACTGGCGCAAGCGCCAAGCACGACGAGGCCAACAATACACAACAAAGTTGGGAGCTTATGCGTCATAGCGGGGCCTTATCGCGTGCTTTGTTCCCGGTTGGCAAGACACCCTGGTGCATGAAGCAACGCGGCCTGAAGTACCGGTTGTTGGGCGCTGGAAGCACGGTAGGCGGCATAAATAGGAAACTCGGCGCGTGGGTCGGTCATCAGACGCGCCACCACCCCCGGGTGTTGCGGGCCGCGCGGCAGAAGCGATGGAATGAGCGAAAAACCCAGACCCGCAGCCACGATGCCCAAAATCGATTCCGAGGTGCTGGCGGAATAGAACTGCGGCGGCGTGAGCGCATGATGCTCCAGCGCGCGCATCTGCAGGCCACGATGCATCCGGTTGGGGGTGTAGGCCACGAACGGCGTGCCGGCGAGCTCTTTGATGCTCACGTTCGGTTTTTTAGCGACCTTGTGGCTCTTGGGAATGGCGATGAAGCCGCGCACCATGCCTACCACCCGCGTCTCGATATCCCCAGGAATACTGGGCAAATGATCCACGAGCAGGTCCACTTCGCCGCGCACAAGCTTGGTCGGATCGGCATCTCCGCCTTCAAACAGCTCAATCTGGATGTTGGGGCACTTGCCCAAAAGTCGCCGAATCCAGGAGGGCATCAAATGCCGTAGGAGGTGACTCGTGGTCTGCACTCGCAACCGCCCGCCCAGCTCGCCCTTTTGTAGTGAGCGGGCCACGTCCGGTAGCTGCTCAAAAAAGGGCGCCGCAAAGTCGTAGAGCGCCTTGCCTGCAGGCGTCAGCAACACCCGGTCACGGCCCACTCGTTCCACCAACGCCACGCCCAGGTCATCTTGGAGCTTGCGCACCTGTTGATAAACCGCAGGTTGCGTGAGCGGATACGGAAAGGCGCGTGCGGCTCGCGTGTAACCGCCGGTGCGCGCCACCCAGTAGAACCCTTCGAGGCGATGCAATTGAATCATAACTGGATGTAATAGACCCAAGCTTTCCTATCAGCAATGGCCGTGGCGATGGTTGCGGCGCGCGCTACAAAAACGTGTCGCAAATTGGCACGCAAGTGTCCGCTTTTGAGGTTGCTTCCGAGAGGGACGCAGGTTGGCACGGCAGTTGCTCTCTTGGCGGTTCAACCACACCGCCTTCACCACAAGGAGAAGCAGATGGAAGCCAAGATGAAAGCCGTGTTTACGATCGTTGAAGGGGAAAAACTGGAGAAGCCGCTGTTCCGCCGCATTGGCACCGGGTTTGTGAACCGGGACCAGTCGCTGAACATCTTCTTGGATGCACTGCCGGTGTCCGGGAAGTTGCACATCCGCGATGTCGAGCCTCGGAAAGACGATGCGCGGGAGCATGGCTGATGCGCCGGGATCTTTGGGCAGCGTTGCTCGTGGCAGTGTTCTTGGGGCTCGTAGCGGCACGCAGCAGAGCCGCCTCTGCCGCAGCCCTGGACTTGAACACTGCGACCCGCAACCAGTTGTTGGAGTTGCCGGGGGTCGGGCCCAAGCGAGCCGAGGAGATTATTCGCTATCGCTTGCAACGGCCCTTTCGGCGCACCGCTGATTTGATGCGGGTCAAAGGCATTGGTCCCAAGATGTTCGACAAGTTGAAACCGCTTGTCAGCGTCACCGAGGGGGCCAGTGGCAATGTCATGCTGCCACCCGAGCCTGCGTCCACGTCATAACGTCGGGGGTGTTGAGGCAAGGCAGGGGCAGGGATTCAACCTGTCCCTGCACTGCTTCGACGGCAGAGATGCACTCTAGTGCGTTACGGCCACCTGGCCATTCACTCGGTCGGGCAGCTCGCGCGTGGAGGCATAAACGGCCGCACCGGTGATCGCGGCGGCGGCCACTCCCACGGATGCCCACAGCCACCATTGGCGATACCACGGTACTGGCGGCACACTCGGCGACAAGCCGATTGCAAGTTGGAAGCAACTCCTCGACGATATGCTGAGCAGTTTTCTGATCTTAGTGACGACACTTCGTCCTCAGCCAACTCCAGAGCCCACCGCCTCGGCCACCAGCCAACCAAGTCGGTCGGTGCTTCGATCAAGCGCGGGCAAGGCAGCGCGGCGGAGCGCAATGTCGTGCAAATCGGCGGCGAAGATAATACCGGGAAGGTGACGAACCGTGTCTGCGGAGAGAAAGAAACCAGGGTAACGCCCCCAGCGAGGAGCTGGGCTGCCGTCGCTGGTGAGAAAGCCCGCCATGCTGAGGTCATCAAGCAAGCGCGAGACGGTGGCCGGGCTTGCGCCTATGAGTTGGGCCAAACCGCGACCGGTCGTAGGTCGTTTTTGGCACTGGAGGACGCTCACCAAATCGGCCCGAACCGAGGAGCCGAACAGCAGTCGATTGCGGACCAGACATGAACGCTCAGCAATCACCTTGCGAGGCGCAAGCTTGTCGATGCGTTTGCTCGGGGTGAGCCGAGTCTCACTGTCGCCTGAACCAACACCGCCCAATGCCCGGAGCGTCAAGGACGGCAATGCCGACAAGCTGCCAGCCCCTAGCGCACGCGCGAGCGCCAATTGCTGTGGTTCATCAAGAAGCCCTGCAAGAACGCGGAGCTTCTGGTGAATGAGAATATCGGAATTGCACGTTAGCCAGAGCGCCACGTCGCCGAGCAGGCGGGCGTCAGCCGAAAGCATCAGTGTCAAAAGCACCAGCGCTTCGATATCGATGAGGCCCTCTTTGGCTTCATCCATCGGCTGATTCCCAAACGGGAGACCCAGCGTTGTCCAACACCGTCGCAACGCATCGTCGACAAGGCTCGCGATGGGCTCAGCCGGCATGGGAAGCCTCCAGTTCAACGAGTACGAGGGCAAGATCCTCTTGGCGTGGAGTGCTGGAATCAAATGCCAAGACGAACTCCCGGGCCACCTTCAACTCGTCGGAAGTTGCCGCCAGGGATTTTAGGTCAGCGATATGCTTGCGTTCCGTGGGACTGGCTGCAAGCAGCTTGAGGCTTATCAACGTCTGCCGACCAACGATCCTGAGAATCAGGTTTGGTGCCACTTCGAGTATTACCGTTGTATCCGCAAAATAGGCAGGCAGCGTCGAATTTGTCTCGACGAGCGCCACAACATTCGCCACACCCGTACTCAACCAGGCAGAACCGAGTCCCTGGGCACGGGCCACAATACGAGCAGCCTCTTGGACCTCCGCAGGAAGCGCCCGGGGCCTCAGCACATCAACATCGATGGTCGCTGATTTGCACCCAAGAAACGCCAGAGCAGCGCCACCTGCAACTTCAAGTTCGTAACAACGTCCCGGGTACTTGGCCCGCAACCAATCCGCGACCAAGGAAAGGTTCTTCACGATTGCGGCCTTTGACATCTGCTCAGTCATGCGTTCTCGGACTCCCAACAAGTGGCGAGGATTTCTTTTAATGCAACTGTTGTTGCATATACTGCAACCATAGCACCGTCTGGTCAACGCCGAGACCGACCAAAAACCCTCAAGCCGCCGAGGCCTTGGCCCTAAGATGTTCGACAAGTTGAAACCGCTTGTCAGCGTCACCGAGGGGGCCAGTGGCAATGTCATGCTGCCACCCGAGCCTGCGTCCACGTCATAACGTCGGGGGTGTTGAGGCAAGGCAGGGGCAGGGATTCAACCTGTCCCTGCGCTGCTTCGACGGCAGAGAGGGCTCTAGTGCGCCACGGTCACCTGGCCGTTTACCCGGTCGGGCAACTCGCGCGTGGAGGCATAAACGGCCGCACCGGTGATCGCGGCGGCGGCCACTCCCACGGATGCCCACAGCCACCATTGGCGATACCACGGCACTGGCGGCACATAGCTTAAAGAGAGGATCCGTGGTTGGCTGGCGTTGCCCTCCTGGTAGACCTCGTTGCCATCCACATCATAGGCCGAGAAGTAGACGTCGGCGGTTTGCGGGGCGGTCGCCTCTGGAGCCAAGGCGGGTAGGTGGTGCTCTAGGTAGCTACCCACCGCCGGTAGGGTCAAATCCACCTCCGGGAGCTCAGGTCCATTCTGCAACCGCACCTTCAGCCGACCACGCTCGAAAAAGCCCTTGGGGCCCGAGACGACCTCAATCGACACCGGAATTGGATCGTTCACCGCGAGGCCGTGGGGCCAGGTCAGGTTCAGGCGCGGGGGCGGCCATGCTTGGGCTTCGCGTTTCGCCTTTTCAAAAACGAAGGTCACCTTGGGTGACAGCGTGTAGCTGATGGCGTGGCCCCGATCCAAGGTCAGCAGTTTGATGAAGTCGTTGTGGGCTTGCTCCGTCTGGTCGAGATAGGCGTGCGCGATGCCCAACAGCTCGTACATGCGCACGTGCGTGGCCAAGTCGTGGGGAGACTCCTGCTTCGCCGCGGTGAGCTCGGCCAGCGCCTCTTCGACCTTGAACGCGGCCAGTAACCCGGCGGCGTGATCCAGCCTCCCGGGTGAGGTGACAACAAGCAATACAAACATCGCGTGAGTCATGGTGGCCGTCACTTCCTTCGTGCAGGAGGCAACCCATAGCATTCGCGATCGCTCGCTGCCAACTTGGTGCCTCCCTCTCCAACCGGTACGCCAAGGGCTCACCCAAGCACCTGGCCGGTTTTCGACCTGGTACCTCAGGGGACCAGCGAGCGACCGGAACTCCTCAATATCTTAAATAATATCAAGTAATAACAGCAACTTACGGTGTTGCATGCGGCTGCCTAACGTTGGGCATAGGGCTTGCTTTGGTCGCTGTGAAGGAGTCTTTCCATGCGCCCATGCAACGCTCGCCAGTTTCACCCTGGATTGTGCTCATTGCTTTGTGGATGCCTCTTGCTCGCTTTCGGTTGCAGCCAGGGCTCCTTAGGGTCAGCCAGGGTGACTCGGCATGGCAGTGACCGCGATGCCCCAGGCGGCGACGTGACCCATGAGGCGCCGCAAGGGGATACCGATGGCCACGCCAGCGCCGATATCGACCTTGAAACAGGTGAGTTGCAGCAGTCGCTGCTGCTCGTTAACGCCGACAAGGTGTGGAGCCAGGGTTACACCGGTCAGGGCATCGTGGTGGCGGTCATCGACTCAGGCATCGACTACACCCACCCTGATTTCGGCGCGTGCTCTCTTGATACGATTCGCGCAGGTACGTGCCCCAAGATTGCGGGTGCGTACGACTTTTATGAAGACGACGACGATGTGATGGACGACATGGGTCATGGTACCCACGTTGCCGGTATCATCGCCGGAACCGGAGCTATGTCAGCGGGCCGCTATCGAGGCATGGCCCCCGACGCTCGGTTGCTCATCTACAAAGTGGGGAGCGTTAGGAACGACATCGGTTTTCCGGGAACCGCTGCCAAAACAGCCCAGGCCATTGCGAAGTCACTACAGGCGGCGATGGACCCAAACGGCGATGGTGATACCAGCGATCACGCAGCCGTTATTAACATGAGCGTCGGTTCCACCCGCGCCTTGCAGGCTGAGCATCACATCCCGGAACTGATCGAACAGGCCACGGGGTTGGGCGTGGTCGTGGTGGTAGCGGCCGGCAACAGCGGCTATGTGCCGTTGGATGGCGGCCACGAAGTCTACTTGTCAATCGCCCCCATCGGCAGCCAGGTAGCTCCGATCGTGGTCGGCGCAGTGGGCCAAGATGGCCAGCTGCAGAGCTACTCGGCGCGGGGCTTCGCGCTGTTGGATTACCCCGCCGAGCCGTGTGAGGGTTTTGACCCCATCACGTTTTTGGGGGGGGGCTGCCACGTGGATGATGCGGACTATGAGTTGGCGCTGAAGCCCGACCTGTTGGGCGTTGGCGGCGCGAGTGGAGAGCCCAACCAAGCCGCGCCGTATCCAGAGGTCGTCTCGACCGTGTCGCAGCTTGTGCGTGACAGCGCCACGTTGTGCACCGTTGTGGGCGATGGCGGGGATTGCCTGGATGCAACGTTGATGGTGGGCGAATCCTACCTGCGCCTGGTGGGTACCTCGATGGCCACACCCCAGGTTGCTGGCGCAGTCGCGTTGTTGTTACAGGCCCATCCCATGTGGACCCCTCAACACGTGAAGGCCGCGCTCATAGCCAGCGCCACGGATGTTGGAGCAGACGTGGCCGCGCAGGGTGCCGGCCGGCTCGACGTGCTTGCCGCGCTCCAACCCGGTTTGTTGGCGTCGCCGAGTCAGCTCGACTTCGGCGGTGTGGGCGCTCAATCGACGCAGACGGCATTGCGCTCAGTGACCCTTACGAATCTTAGCGACGTGGTAGTTACCTACAGCGTATCGGTGACCTTCGATGAGGTGGGCATCAACCCCACCTACATGATGGTGGTGCCGGTTTCCTACATCGAAGCGGTTGTGCACGACAGTACGTCGCTGGGTACGCTGGATAGCAATGCACCGGCAACCCTGACGCTGGAGCCACTGGGTGAGGTGGCGTTAGATCTCGGCATCAGCTTCGCCGCAGCGTCGCTGGCCGATGGAACCTACGGTGGGCGGGTGGTGTTTAGTGCCAGCGAGCACAACGTCACTGTGCCGTTCTTCTTTTTTAAGGGTGAAAAACCCAAGGTCAACTACGGCTGTAGCGATGGCGCCGAGAATCCCGTTCGGCCAACGTTGGCCTGTTCCGTGGCCGACGTCGGCCAACAGTGTTTGTACGTGCCGTTGCTTGGTGCTGCCACGTTGTTGGGCCGGTGTGACGTCTGCGGTTGTGCGGCGGGGCAACGCTGCGTCGATGTGAACGCGCTGCCCGGCGACAACGCCCAAGAGATGGGCGGGATGCGCTGCATGGATGGAAATGAGGTCTGTGCCGATGGCACATTGACGGGTGCCTGTTCGACGTCGACTGCGGGAGCCATCTGCATGGCACCTACCGCCACTTCCCGTGAGTTGGTGGTGGGCAAGTGCGACCTTTGCAAGAGCTGCCCCGATGATTTGACCTGTGTCACGCCTGGCACTCCCGGGGCCGCGAACCTTCCGGTGGCGGTGTGCGCTGACCTCGCCGCGACCACCGCTGACACGTGTTACGACGGCACCGCGACAGGCCGTTGTTCGAGCCACTACGTGGGCTATCGTTGTGGTTTGGATCGGGCGTACCAAGCCGATTGCACCTGTGGTTGCCCCGAGGGCTTGGCGTGTGACTCGACCCAGCGGTGTGTGGCGGCAACCGTTAGCTGCGCGCTCAGCAGTGGTGGCGACCCCGGTCAAGCGGACTGTCGCAGCAACGATGTCACCTTGTACGACAGCTTTGAGTACCAAGCGGTATGCGGGGATGGGCGGTGCACGGGCGGCGAAAACGCTCTGGGCTGTGCCGATGACTGCCCCGCGGAACCACGTTGCGGCGACACCTATTGTGATGCCGACGAGGATACAGGTTCATGCCCTAGCGACTGCCAAGCCCAGAGCGAAAGCTGCACCGACGGCACGCTGATAGGCAGCTGCAGCGTCAACAAACCCAGTCTCTGTAACGCCGGAAGCCTTGTGCCCGATTGCAGCACGTGTGGTTGCCCGGAGGCACAACCGGTATGTGGCGCCGACGGTAGCTGCACAGCCGAGGTCGCCGAAGCGTGCCAAGACGGCACCGCCTCCGGCAGTTGCTCGGCTGCTAAACCGAGTTACTGCGTCGCTGGTGTGTTGAAGCCGAATTGTGATGCTTGTGGCTGCCCGACTGCTGCGCCGATCTGTGGCAGCAATGGCCAATGCACCGTCGATACCAGCCAAGTGTGCAGTGATGGCACTCCGATTTTGAATTGTTCAACACAAACGGCAGGTTACAACTGCATGCCGGGCCCGACCGGACCCGTGTTGGTACTGGCTCCGCCGGGCATGTGTACAGGCAGCGGCGGTGAACCTACCAAATACTACCTGCCAACCGACATGCAGTCGCGCTGCGAAGATGCGACCGCCAAAAACGCGTGTTCGGCCACCGCCCCCGGCATGCGCTGCCAGGTCACCCCAAAAGGACTGCAATTGCAGACCTCGCCTTTGTGCCATGGCCGCGTGTCCGGCGTGGCGCTGCCATTGTGAAAGGTGCGGCCGGGTGCTGCCGGGAATCCTGTCCACCCCGCCACACGCTAGCGTGCAGCCTGGCAGAGTTGTGATACCTACACCTGCATGCGGAATTTTTGGCCATTGGCACAACTGTCGGCTGCGTTTCGTGCAATGGGGTGGGGCAGTGCCCGCGGGATCACGCACCTGGGGTGGCTGGCATTGCTTCTCTTTGCCGCTGCCTGCGGCGCCCCTGAGGTAGCGGTCAGGTTTACCCTGCCGCCTGGGTACGAGGCCGATTACGTCGCGGTGGTGTTCCGCCTGGTTCAACCCCCCGTGGCCGAGCCATTCGGTTGCGAGGCGCTGGCGTTTGGGGCGGTGGCAGACGAATCCATTCGCCTAAGCATTGTGCAGGAGGTGCAATGGGCAGGTGAGGATACGCTGCCACTTACAGGAATCGATCGCCAAGCCGACAAGCTTTTGTGGATCGAAGCGGTGGACAGCGCGGGTCTGCCGGTTGTGGCGGGGTGTGAGGCGCTAGGCGACGTGAACGACGATCGGGTCGTGACCGTGGCCGGTCGCCCGGCGACCTCCTTCGATCTGGGGGATGCGGAGGGCCTGCGTGACAATCCGGTGCTGGTAACCACTTTGCCCGAAAGCCTTGTGCTACAAGTGCGAGACATCCATGGGACCGCGATGCCGGACATGCCTATCCAATGGGTAGCGCTCGGCCCAGGGGGCGTCGCGCCAACCGGCAACCTGGTGACCAATGGTGAGGGCATCGGTGCGGTCGACTTAGGGTTTGTCGAAGCGCTCGACGCTGGGCCCTTTGCGATTGAACTGCGCGTGCCCTGGCATCGCGGTGTTCAGCCGGTTTTGCAGTACACCAAACCCACCCACGTGGTGGCGCATACCAACACCGCCACGGTCAGCGATGCCAAAGCCGGCTTGGTGGGCCCCGCCGGGGAACCTGGGGTGGTGGTGTTTTCAACCGCCTGCGCAGGCGCTGCGGCAGCGTGCCTCGATTGCTTTGGCTACGATGCCAACGGCGCCACCGTCACCCATACGCGCTACAGCATTCCCGGCACGACGAACGTGGCGCGCGCGGCGTTGGTCGAGCTCCCAGCGGCGGGTCGGGAGCGTGTGCTGTTGTTCGTGCCGGCCATGCTTTCGCCAGCCAACCCCAGCGATGGCCTAAACCATTGGTATCCTATCGATGGCGCAAGTTGTGCGCTGGGAACTCCTTGGCTCACGGCGCAACCGGCAGCGATGGCCACGGCGGAGCCTCGCGCCATCGTACGCCACGTGGGGCGTTGCGACGACGACACCACAAGTGTCTTGTGGGTGGCTGCGGCCGGCATAGGGCAGGGCCGGGCACTTTGCACGACCGACGGGGCCAGTGCGCCGGTGTGTGGCAGCGACACCGCAGACCCATACTTCCAGACGTTGCTTTCGTCTCAAAGTGGTCCGCTAACCACGGGGTGTGTGCCGGACCGCGCAGGCAGCAGCCACCGCGCAAGTGCGATCACCACCGTCGCTGATCTCTCCACGGTGATCACGGTGGACAGCACGCCCAACACAAGCTTTGCCTGGCCGTTTGGTCCGGCGGCGACCATGGCAGGGGCGTGGCACGCCCAAGCCTACGGTTCAGGTTGGCTATTGGCCGGGTGGGTAGGGCGGGATGGGCCGCGGCTGTCAGCCACCGTTGTTGATCTGGCGACCCCGACCCTGGTTGGCACGCGCACCGATCGCTTTGCCGCGTTGCCTTCGGTGGCGCTCGTAGGCCACCTAGATGGCGATGATACGCCTGATTTTGCCGGCATTTTTGCCGACCCTCAGCAGGCGCAACTGCACACGCTCTTGCAATGGGTGTTGGGTGTTGAGCATCGCGGCCAACGACTCACGGGGATTCTCGAAGTGGGGGCGAAGACCCTTGAGCGCGCGATTCTGAGCTCGCGCTACTTGTTTGCGCTCGACCTGAATCGCGACGGGCAGGACGAGCTCGTGGTCGTGCTATCCAAAGCCGCGGCGATTCCGATGGACAACCCGGAGCAACATTTGGAAGTGCATTTCATGCGTCGATAAGGCTGGCGTTAGTCGAGCGCGTGGTGGGCAATCACGGCGCTGACGTAACGGGCCGCATCGTCGCCGTGGTAGACCCGATAGTACTGCTCGATGCGATCGAACAGCTGTGGCATCGAGGCGTCGCTGTGCATGAACTTTGCGGCGAAGAAGTAGGCCTCTAGCACCGCCAAGCGCGCGGCCTCGGTGTCTGCCAATGCGCCTTGCGTCGTATCCCACGGTGCCGCGGGGGCGGCATTGGTGTTGGTGGCCAACTCGCGGATCACCTGTTGGCCGGGACGGGATAGATCGTAGCGGTTCGCGCCCGCGCAGCTGTTGTTGAAGGGATGGGTCAAGAGTGTCGCCGTGCTGGTGTGAGCCTGCGGATCGGTGGGCGCGCTGGCGGTTGTGGGAAATATCGCCGTCCCCCAAGCGACGTTTCGGCCCAAGGCCTCGTACAAGCGCGCCAACGCCTCGGAGTTTTGTGTTATCGGCGTGCCCGTGGGGCACTTGGCGTCGCGTTGCACCATGCCGTGTCCCATGCCGCTGTAGAACTCGTCCACCAGGTGTCCATACTCGTGGATCGTCGTATCGGTATCGAGGGTTTGGAGCACGATGACAGGGTATGTCTCCGCAGCGAGCCCATCGATGGTTGTCGGCAGCGTGCCGCCGCAAAGGCTCTGCACGCTCGGAGCAAAGTACTTAGGCATGAACTTCGCGCTCGAACCGTCGTTAAAGGTGCAGCCGGTCACCACCAACACGGGCGCTGATGTGTCGGGTGCAAACAGCGAGGCGCCGTGATCGCGCAGCGCAGCGGCCTGGAGGGTGGCAATGTAGGCCGCCTGTTCGCGGTAGGCTGCGCTTGCGGTGGGTGTCGGGTTGGCAGGGGTGGGTGTGGCTGGCGGGGCGTCATCAAAGCAGGTGGGGCAGCTACGCGTGGTGAAACCCAAGGTGCCACCTTCGTTCACACCGGCGTTGTAGATGCGCAGGTGCCCCGGCTCGGCGAGCAGGTAGGTGGAAGAGTCTTGGGCATAGACACGGGTTGCGACATGTTCAACCTGGAGCGTAGACCCCGGTACGAGGTCGGTAGCTCGGCCCACGACCACCTCGCCGTCTACCATGCCGGTGCTAATAGGCCAGGTTGGATAGGTTACAGGGCTCGGCACCGGGTACACCGTGTCCGGATTTTCTGTTGGTTGGCGTACCAGCACGGGGCCATCGACACTGGCAAGCTGCGAGTCGATGAAGGCAAGCACCACGCCGCCGTCCACCGGGGCGTTGGCGTAGCGTTGAGCAAGCTCGATGCGACGATACTGGGTGCCGAGCGCGGAGGTTACCGTGTCGTCTCGGCGGACCGAGAGGTTGCTCAGGTCGTTGGTGGCATCAAAATCGAGGGCTGGTTGCAGCGCGGTCAACAATGCTTTGGCGCCCGC
>JAKLEG010000087.1 GCA_022703175.1 Myxococcota bacterium
GGCGAGTGTCCAAGAAGGCGCTTTCGCAATCGGTGACGACTTCACTTTCGTCGGCGCAGGTGGCGTCGGAAGGCGTGCTTTCGTTCCCGGCGCCGTCCCGCACGCGCGCGCACACGGCTTTGCGCCATCGCCCGAGGTGAGCAAAAAGGTCGATACTGCCGCCAAGGGTTGGTAGCTGGCACCCGCGAACAACGCCGCAGAGCAGGGCTCGCTTATGTCGCGGTTGACAAACGCCACGCTGAGCGCGTTTGCGCCGTTGTCACTTGCCTTAACCATCAGGTCGACAGAGACGCTGCGCACCGCCTGGTCCCCTTGGCTGATCGTGAAGCTGTCGATCACAGGCCGCGCGGTGTCGAGTGTGATGGCATCGTGGGCCACGGCTGAGACGTTGGCACTCGCATCTTTAAATTTGGCATACACCACCATCAGGCCATCGTTGCAGCCCGCAAAGCTCCATGTGTTGACTGTGGGGGTGAGCGGTTCCCAGTTGCCAAGCGTATTGCAGCAAGCGTCGCAGCCGCTGCCCGCGCAGAAGTCGGGGCAATTGGACAAGAGCACCTGGGTCCCGGGTGAGCCATCAGAGACGTCTAACGCCAAAGTAATGCCGGTGGTTTTGTGGGTCGTGTCAAGATCACCTTCAATCACCACGAGCGGGGCCTGCGGTGGGCTCAGATCCATCACGAGCTGCGCACTGACCTCATCGGTGGTGTTCATGGCGGCGTCACGGAAGCGGGCAAATACTTGGCGCGGGCCATCCCCTCCTTGGGCCAAGGTCCAGGGCATCATTGTTGCGAACGGGACAAAGGGCCCGGCTTCGGTGCCGGCAAAGTTCGAAATGGCCACACTTGCGGCGTCATCGGGATCCACGCCGAACTTCAGCTGCACGGCGAACCCACCTTGCGGCACGATGGTGAGCGCAGGCTCTGTGAGGGTCGGCGCCACTGAATCCTTGAGGATCGTGTCCGTGGCCTCTTCTGAAACATTGCCGGCCCGGTCGACAAACACGGCGCGTACGGTCTTGAGTCCTTCGGTGACGCCCAAAGGCAGAACCGCGGTCGTTACAAAATCACGGCGTTCTGCAGCGGTCGGGTCCGAGCCATCCACGGTCAGCTGCAGCGAGGCGATACCGGCATGTGCATCGGTGGCGAAGAAGGCGATGGCGGCCTGGCCATCGGCTGCTGTCAGGTAGGCCGCGCCGTCTGCAATGGCCACGGCGACGTCTTGCGGCGGCTCGCGATCCAATACAACGGTCGCGGTATAGGTGCGGGAGGGATTCTGGCAGCCATCCAAGAACTGCACGTATAAAGTCTTGTCGCCATCAGCACCGGTAAGCGTTGTCTCGAAGCTCGCCACCATCGGCGCGTAGCTGGCCGCAGCGAGGTCCCCAGGTGCTTGGGCGTAGCGCAGCCCAGCCGCGCCGAACGACACAATCTCGACGGTGACATCTGGGTTGGCGGTAGCGGTGACGATGTTGCCGACCGCGTCGACAACACGGAGGAGCGCCGAGGCGTTGTAGATCATGATGACCGGGATCTCATAAGTTTCGCCGTCCTCGGCCAACACCAGGTCAGGCAAACAGATCTCCGACAGGTCGTCGCGGCTCACCGCGAGGCTGTAGCTGCCCACCGGTACATCTGGGAGGGTGAAGCTACCGTCCGCTCCTGAAGTTGTGGCACGGTTTGCAGCGGGGTTGCTGCCGGGCGTGGCCTGTTTGCTCGTTGCGGCTATGGGCTTGATGCTAATCAGTGCTCCACCCAATGAGGTGTGTTCAGGGTTGCTGCCTGCGGCCAAGCGACCCACGAGCGTGCCGCGCGCGGCCTCTAACACCAGGCGGCCCAGGTCTACTGAGGCGCCAATGGCCACCGTAATGCTGTCCCGGTGCAACGCGCGAAACCCCACGGGCTCGATGCTTAGGCGGTAGCTGCCGCTCGCGACGCCCCCCAGCGAAAATTCGCCAGCGGCATTGGTAAGCGTCGTGTAGCTCTCCGACCCTATCAGGGAGACGCTGATCGACTGGGCATCGGTCATGCCTTCGAGCACCACCGTACCTGCCACCGTGCCACGGGCCTGCAGCGACGCCGGGGCCTTGTCGTCGTAGGGGTTGTCGCGCTTACCTGCGCTGCTGCACGCGCACAGCACGGGGAGAAGCCAAAGACCAAGGCGGGTGTGGCGGACGCTATGCATAAGCCCCCTCAAGGTGGCGCCTGGCGCCGAGCCTTGGGTGACGTCCCTCGGCCGGCGTGTGACGCGCGACGGTCAATGCCAAAAAGCTAGCACCAGCCTAGGAGAGCGGATAGGGAAGGGGATGTGGGCGGATTCCTGACACGATGCACCCATGCCCAAGACTGACGGCACTCATCCCCGAGGTTTAGGATTCGGCGTTAACACTCGGGTGCAGCTTCAGGCTTGCGCGTCGCGGTGCTTCTCCTAGCACTTCGGCACTGTGGCTTGCTGCGCGTTGCAAGGTCGGATTGTTGCGCGTGTCGAGCAGGTGGCTGAGCCGTACGTTGCCGAGGGCCGCAAGCAAGTTGCCGCGCACGGGCGGCGAATGCTCCTCGATCTGCTTGATGAGCCCTTTGACGTACTTGCGTTGGGCGTCTTGCGAGCCACATAGCGAGCAGGGGATCACCGGGAAGCCTTTGATGCGCGCCAGCTCAACCATCTCCTCTTCCGGTGTGTAAACCAGCGGGCGAATCACCTCGTGTGTGCCATCATCAGATCTTAGGAGTGGCGGCATCGACTTGATTTGTCCGGAGAACAAGATGTTAAGCAGCAGCGTTTCAATCAAATCATCCCGGTGGTGTCCCAGCGCCACTTTGTTGCAACCGTGTTTGGTGGCGGCCTTGTACAAGATCGCGCGCCTGAAGTGCGCGCAGACCGAGCAATACACCTTCCCGGGCTCTGTGAGTTTCAGCACCAGTTTGTAGGTGTCCTGGAAACCGATTTCGTACGGAATGCCCAAGCTCTTCAGGTGCTCTTCGATCGGCTTCGGGTTGTGGCCGGGTTGTCCCTGATCCAAGTGGTAGGCCACCAGGTCAAAGTGAAACGGCGACGCCGCCTGCTTCTTCATGAGCGCCCAGAGCAAGCCAAATGAATCTTTGCCGCCCGAGATCGCCACCAGAATACGGTCGCCGGGGACAATGAGGTTGAACTCCTCAATGGCGCGGCCCACGCGTTCCAGGATGCGTTGTTCTGTGCGGCGTTCCTTCGTTTTCATGGGGCGGCCTTTTAGCGCGCCGTTGCGCCACTCGACAAGAGATGCGAGCTTGCAGCGGAGCGATTTTGTCCAAGGAGGACGCGTGAGCTTGCGCATCTATACCCGCACCGGCGACGAAGGCGAGACTGGGTTGTATGGCGGCGCTCGGGTGGCTAAGGACCACGTTCGCGTGGAGGCGTACGGCACCGTCGACGAGTTGAACTCGGCGCTTGGTTTGGCGTTGGTCGTGGCCAAGGGTACGCCCCTGTCTGAGTTGCTTACGACCACGCAGCACCAGCTGTTTGAGCTGGGCGCTGAGTTGGCCACCCCCCCCGCCAAGGCACGACCCTCAATGGGCGTAACCGCCGAAGACGTGCGGCAGTTGGAGCACGAGATCGACCGGTTTGAGGCCATGCTGTCGCCGCTGAAGGCGTTTGTCCTGCCTGGCGGCACAGAGCTGGCAGCGCGCCTGCATGTGTGTCGCGGGGTCTGTCGGCGGGCAGAGCGGCGGGTTATGACGTTGTGCCGCGCTGAGCCCGAGACGCCTCGGCTGGCGGTGACCTACTTAAATCGGTTGGGTGACCTGCTGTTTGTCATCGCCAGGGTCGCCAACAACGTGGCCGGGCTCGGCGACGTCTTGTGGCAATCACGTAAATCCTGAAAGAGCTGACGCCGTCCTGTGCGGTTGCGGCTTTTGGGGAAAGTTCACAATGAACGACATGTGGATCGTCGAAACCAAGCCGGCGCAGATCGTGCTCCACCGTGCGCAAGCGTTGGTGACGCGCACCGGCACCTTGGCCGAGGTGCCGCCTGGGCTGGTGCGCCTGAAGTTTTTGGGGTTGCCGGTAAGCCTCATGGATGACTCGGTACGCCTGACTGTGGCCGAGGGGACCCGTCCGGTGGTGGATCTGCACGTGGCGTGGGATCTCGCGCCCCGAGTGCGGGCTCTGCGACCGGACCTCGATCAGGCAACGCTCTCAGTCAAACGGCAACTGGCCGAGCTTGAGGTCGCGCGCGATCGGTCCATCGCGCAACTCAAGCTGTTGGCTGCGCTCAAGCCGCGCCGGGTGGATGTCACCGAACTTCCCGAGGCGGTGGCGTTTGTTGAGCACACACCGATCACCGGCTTGTTGCGCGCTATGGACTATCGCGATGCTCGTGAACCAGCTTTGCAGCAAGCATTGCAGAAGCTTGAGGCCGAGCGCAGACGGTTGCACGACGAGCTGGCCCGCCTTACCGAGGCGCAGGCTCAGCAGAGCCAAGCAGCATCAGCAGACCTGCTGACGGCGCAGAAGGTTATCGTGGCGACCTTGGGTGAAGGGGCGCTGCTTAACGATGCGACTGTGCAGTTAAGCTATGTGGTGCCGCAGGTGGCCTGGGCACCGGTTTACGAGCTGCGGATCGAAAGTCAACGAGCACAGGCGGAGTTGGTGGTGCGCGCCCTGGCGGCGCAAAAGAGCGGCGAGGATTGGCCCGCGGTGCCGCTGCATTTTGACACCGCCGATCTGGCCCGGTCCACTGAGTTGCCGCGCTTGGACTCGTGGCGCATTGGCAAAGCGCAGCCTCAGGCGCGTTCGGGTTGGCGCGATCTTTCGGATTTTCCTCGGGAATTGTTCGCAGGCTTCGACCAGGGTTTGGGGACATTACCGCCCCCGCCAACCCTGCCGCGCGCCCTGCTGCCGGAGTTGCCGCGGCTAGGCGCAGCGGCGTTGGTTTCAACCGCGGCCACTTTGGGCGGCCTCAGTTTCGGAGCGGGGGCTGCGCCGCGATACGAACCGGAGGCGCCGTCGGATGAAGCTCCCGCTGACGACGACATTCTTGAGGCCGAGGACGGTTTTGCCGACCGGGAGATCGAGGCGCCCACTATGCTCGCGGAGCAGGCGACATCCGCGTGTGAAAAGCAGGAGGCGAGTCCACCGCCGCCAGCGCCCATGATGAGCCGGAGCATGGTGGCGATGGCTCCTGCCCCAAGGCGCTCCCGCGAGTTGGCGAAGGAGCTCAAGAAGCGCGCCGCACCCAAGCCAACGGCGGGTTGTGACAACGGTGGCGGAGAGCTCGCCGCGACGCGGATCGTGGCGGTTACACAGACGGCACTCTTATACGAAAACCTACGTTTAGCCTTGCCCGACGATCGCAGTCGTCGGGGGCAATTGCACGCGGTCAGTGGTGCTGACGAGCTGTTCGAGGTGCTTGGGCAATGTGATCCGGGCTTGGCGACCCAGCTCGGCAGTGCCCGTGCCGCTGCGGGATTGCTTTTGCCTCCCGCGCCGTTGTCGCTCTCCTGGCCTCCTCATGTTGTGCCGATTGCCACCTCAAGCGGCAGCTTCGCGGCGCGCTATCTGGCCGAGGGGGTTAGCGCTCTGCCGGCAGACGGCCAGCTGCACAGCGTGGCATTGACGCGCAAGAGCGGCGAGGCGCGCAAGACTTACGCCGTGGTGCCTGGCCAAGATCCCACTGTTTTTGCGCTCGCCACTTTTATCAATCCGCTAGAGCTACCCTTATTGGCGGGGCCGGTGGCGATTTATCGGGATGGCGAGTTTGTCGTGGAAGCGCCGCTTAGCACCACCGCGCCGGGCCAAGCGCTCACCGTGAATTTGGGCGCCGAACCGGGGCTTTTGGTGGCGCGTAACACCTTCTTCAACGAGGCCAGCGGCGGGCTGTTGGGCGGCAGCGTCGAGCTACGCCACAAGGTCACCCTGGAGGTGCGCTCGAAGCTCGCCTACCCGGCCAAGCTCACCATCTATGAGCGGTTGCCAGTCAGTGACAACAAAGAGATCAAAGTGACTTTGGTGTCGAGTCAACCCAAGGCCGTTGCTTACGATCAACGTGAGCGCGGTGCGCTTGTGCGCGGCGGCCTTGCTCTGGAATTGGAGGTGGCGCCGATGAGCGTGCAAGAGGCGACGCTTGAGTATGTCGTGAGCCTGCCTTCCAAGCAGGTGTTGGTGGGAGGAAATCGTCGTGATTAAGCAAACGCAAACGCCGCCGTCGTTGTTGGCCACGGCCCCCGTGGTCGAGGTGGTGGTGCTTGAAGATCGTGCCCACGTCACCCGAGCTGGTGTGGTCGGCTTGGACGCGGGTCGGGTGCGGGTGCGCATCGCCGATGTGACACCGCTGTTGGCGGAACGCAGCCTGCGCTGCCGGGTGCAGCCCGTGGTTGGGCCTGCGAGCGCGGCATCTGCCAAAGTCATCGAGACCCAGGTCGTGCGGCACTACCAAACACACAGCGCCCGGTCTGCTGTGGAGCAGGAGTTGCGCCACGCCATCTTGTCCCTGGATGATAGTTTTCGGAGCCGCTGCGCGGTGTTGCAACGGCTTTTGCACGAGCGTGAGCAGCTCAAACAGACCGGCAAGCTGTATACCGAGCAGGTGAGCGAGCGGCTAGCGGTGGGCGCCTTCGACAGCAGCGTGCCCGGGGAGGTGCAAGCGCTGTTTGCACGCCAAGAGCACCTCGAAGCCGAGGCGTTGAAATTGCAGTGGCAGTTGGACGACGAGCGGGTGCGCTTGGATCGCCTGTATGAAGAGCTGGCTGTGGCGGTGCAGCCGGTTGCGGAGTATCGGGCCGAGCTCGTGGTGGAATTGCAGGTCGACCTCGCCGGGGAGTACGAGCTGCGCTTGGATTACTTGGTGGCATGCGCCGTCTGGCGGCCTTCCTACGTGGCCGAGCTTTGTGGCTCCGCCGCGGGTGCGGATGCCAGGCTCACGGTCGGCGGTACCGTTTGGCAGGCCACCGGCGAAGATTGGCACCAGGTGCGCATGTCGTTGTCCACGGCCCGGCCGTCGTTGGGGGCTCAGCTGCCACAGCTGTGTGACGACCTGCTGACGGCGCGCGAGAAGAGCGACGCCGAGAAGCAAGAGGTTGAGTTGGTGTCGCGTGACGAGGAGGTCGTCAGCACGCGACCTGCGGGTTTGGAAAAGAAAAACGACACGCCTCCCGGCGTCGACGATGGTGGCGAGGCGCGGACGCTGCAGGTTCGTGAACGGGTTACGTTGCCCTGCGATGGTCGGCCGCACCGGCTGGTGGTGGAGGTGATCGCGATGCCTGCGACCTTGACGTTGCGGGCCGTCCCGTCACGTGCGCCGTGGGTGTTTTTACGCTCGTTGCAAACCAACACCTCGCGCTTGCCGCTTTTGGCTGGGCCCGTGACGCTGCTTAGGAACGGTGGCTTTGTGGGGCGCTCTGCGCTGAGTTTTGTCGCGCCACAAGAGAGTTTCGAGTTGTCATGGGGCTCCGAGGATAACCTGGTGGTTCTGCGTGAGGAGCATCGGCGTGAGGAAGAAACCCTGATTCGGAAGGCCCACGAGCATCGCTTCGACATCCAAGTGCGGCTGACCAATCATACGGCGGCTGCGTGTGCGGTGGAGCTGTGCGAGCGCATTCCGGTGTCGGAACTGGAGGCGGTAAAGGTGGACGTGCAGAAGGAGGCCACCAGCGCGGGTTTCGTCGCAGATTCGCAAGGGCGGCTCACCTGGCAAGTGCCGTTGGCCGCACACGCCACGGCACAGGTGCACCTGGCGTTCGTGGTGCGCATGCCCAAAGAGGTGCATTGGCAGCCCTAGGCGAGGCCCAGAAACCTTAGTGTTCTTGCGTTTGTACGTGGATGCCGCTAGACACGGTGGCAGGCTGCAACCGTGAGGAGGGATGCATGGCTGCCAAGAAGAAGAAAGCCCCCGCGACCGCGAAGAAGTCGGCGAAGCCTACGAAGAAAGCGCGCCCGACGCCGAAGAAACTCGCGAAAAAGGCTCCGAGGAAGCCGGCGAAATCGGTGGTCAAAGCGTCCGTCAAGCGCCCGCAAACAAGGCGTGCAGCGTCCAAACGTCCGACGAAGGTGGTGGCGAAGGCCCGTGCCAAAGCACGTGTCAGCGTCGCGGCACAGGCCGCTTTGGTGCCGGTCGCCATGAAGACGATGCCGCCGCCAGCGCCACCGCCGCCTGTCTACACGCCGCCTGCCTATGCCACGCCAGGTTTTGCGGCGGCAGGGGCACCCTCTTGGGGTCGCAAACATACGGTGGTGGACGAGTTTACCGAAGGGGCTGACACCGGCACCGACGACGACAGCAACTAGTTCGCCGACCCGATGACAGCGGCTCGTGCAACCCTGGAGTTGGCCTTGATCCAACTCAACGCCGGCACCGACGTGCAGGCAAACCTTACGCGCGCGCTCGTGCTTGCCGAGCAAGCATTTCAGGCCGGAGCCGAGTTCGTGTTGCTACCGGAGAACTTCGCCTACATGGGGCCCGACCACGGGCGCCTGGCGGTGGCTGAGCGTCTACCAAATGGGCCCTTGGTTTCGGCATTTGCGGCGTTGGCAAGGCGCTTTCAGGGCTATCTGTTGTTGGGCGGAATTCCTGAGGTTTCTCCTGAACCTCCGCGTACCTACAACACTGCGGTGCTGCTCGATCCGAGCGGTGCCTGTTTGGCCTACTATCGCAAGCTGCATTTGTTCGATGTCACGTTGAACACGGGCGCAAGCTACCGCGAGTCGAGTGCGGTATTGCCAGGGACCGACCTAGTGACGGCGAGCGTGCACGGTTGGTCCGTAGGGCTGTCGATCTGTTACGATCTGCGCTTCCCCGAGCTTTACCGGGCCCTATCAGCCCGAGGCGTGGACGTCGTGACAGTGCCGGCGGCGTTTACCGCCCGCACCGGCGAAGCGCATTGGGAGCCGCTGTTGCGGGCGCGTGCCATTGAGAATCTGTGCTACGTCGCCGCGCCGGGGCAATGGGGTCAGCACGGTCGCCAACAGACCTTTGGGCACAGCATGGTGGTGTCGCCGTGGGGTGAGGTGCTTGCGACGCTGGCCGATGGCGAGGGCGTGGTGCGCCAGACCTTACAGCGCGAGCGTTTGCACGCGGCGCGGCGTGAATTACCCTGCTTAAGTCACCGGCGACTCGGGTAGGCCTCTAGGCCTGCGGTGCACCTGCGATTACGGCGCCTAGGCGCTGGGCGTGGCTGGGCCAAGCTTGGCCAAAATCTCGTCGGGCTCGGGGAAGCGGCTCTCATCGTGTTTGGAGAAGATGAGCTGGCCGTCGACGACGACGTCAAACACACCGCCCTTGCCGGCGACGAGCTTGGGGCTGACGCCGTTGTGAGCTTTGATTGCGGCCGCAAGACTTGCGGCCCTGGGGGCGTAGTTTCAAACCTGGCAGTAGGTAATGGTGATTGTCATAACAGCATAGGTAGACATTTTATCTTTGTGACGCAAGCCATTGACCCGAGCCACCGCACCTGGATAAACAAGCGCTATCATGACCGTTGTCCTTGCGGTCCTAATACTTGTGGCTTTTGCCTGGCTTGGTGTCCTGACCGCGCTCCTCATGGCGCACGGGCGCGAGATCCAGGTCAATCTCCTGGCACTCAAACAGATCGCCGGGGCGGAAAAGCACGTTGGCGGTACGGGTCGCAACCGTCGGCGCACCGACTTCCGGGTGCCGGTGCGGTTAAACGCCTTCTTACGCGTACAAGAGCACGCTCGACCCTGTCGCGTGGTGGATGTCTCGCGCAGCGGCGCGCAGGTGCTGCCCGACGGCGGTACGTTCCCGATTGGTGTTGTGGGGGTGCTCACGGTGGAGTTTGGTGAGTTTGACAGCGCCACCACCCACGTGAAAATCGTGCGCGCCATCGAGGTGGCCGGCACCTACGGCTTGCAGTTTGTCGATGCACCTGCGGCCTTTCAGGAAAAGTGCACACAGACTATCCGCAAGGTGTTTCGCGAGCAGCTGGGGAGCAGCTGAGGCCCTTGCTGCATTGCGTCACTTCTCAACGTCCGTCATTCATACTATAGTAAGTCAAGCACGAGCCGCGTAAGCAGAGGAGTACAGCATGTTCACGACGCTCAGCCCCAAGAATCGCACCCGTCAGCGCGGCCAAGGCATGACGGAGTACATTATCATTGTGGCGCTCATCGCCATTGCTACCATCACGGTCGTTACGGTTTTTGGCAACAACATCAGGGCGATGTTTGGGACTGCGGCCAATGCACTGACGGGCACGCCGAATCAGCTTGAGACCAAGCCCGTCGATGACGCCACGAAAGACCTGAAGAATTTCGGAGAAACTCAGCCCTAGCCCGCCATTTTTTTGCCTCTCCGCTGGCTCTCCCTAATATGCCGGCATGTCCCTAGTTTTTCTCGTATTTTTAGCCGTTACCTCCGAGTCTCTAGAAGTCGGCCAGAGCGCTGCGGCCACGCCTCCTGCCAAGATCGTGATGAGCGCGCAGCTGGGCGGCGGCATGCTTAGCGACACCCCTGCGTTGGTGCTCAAACCCCGGTTGGGCCTGGTAAGCCCGCACGCGACCGCCATCATGGCGCCAAGCTTCTGGGTCACGTTGTACCAACCAGCGCCCACTGCCGCGAACGCCAAGCAGCGTCGTTACGACCCCAGGTTTGAGAGCCGGTTCGACGCGCCTGAAACCTACACCGGTTTCATTGAACTGTTGCGTTTAAGCACACCGGGTGAGGCGGCTACGCTTACGCTTGCGCCCCTGCAGCAAATCACGTTGGGGCACGGCTCCTTGGTTGAAGGCTTTGCCGGCCAGAGTGACTCGCAACGTCCACGCACCGGGGCTCAAGCCGTGTTGCGTCTGCCGCACCTGGCAGTCACGGTACTCGGCGACAGCTTGATAGCACCCAATTTGCTGGCCACTGATTTGCAACTGGCGCCGTTGGCCTGGGCCGGGCTCGATAGTGATGCGCGCCTGCAGGTTCGTATGCAGGCGGCGGTTGATCCACGCGCGCCCGCGGCTGACGGACGGGCGCCCGCGGGTGGTGGGCTACTGGATGTTGCTTATGCGCCCTATCGCGGCACGGTGTTTGGTTGCGAGCTGTACGCCAGCGGGGTTGCGCTGTATCAGCAGGGGCAGGGGTTGCATGCGGGGCTGCAACTGGAGTGGCAGAGTGGCAGGCCCGAGCGCGATGCCCTGGTGGTGCGCTTGGAAGGCGTGGCGGCTGGAAATGGCTATCGTGCGGGTTACTTTGACGATGCCTATGTTGTGGAGCGCCAGGCGCGACCAGCGGTCGGGCTGGCCGCAAAGCAAGAGATCGAGCTTCCCGGGGCCTTGGGCGCGCGCGGTAGCATCGAGGCGAAGGTTGAAGGGGTGCGCCTGGGTGTGCGCGCGGGCCGCTTGGGCGCAGACCGGCCGCTTTTGGGCTCGGCCTACATGGGCGTGTCGAACGAGGCCGTAAGCCTCACCGCATCGCTTTCCAAACGCGCGCTCTGGCACGCCGAAGGGCTGCTGCACAGGGACCCCGAAACGTTTGCGCTCATCGATGCCGCCGTCAGCCTGGGCGATGGCTTGTACCTGTTTGGTCTGATGCGTCGCAGCGTGCGTCAAAGCACCGACCGGCCGCTCGTTACCGATTGGTCGGCAGGCTTGGGGTATGGCCTGGCGCTTCTCTGAACGGTTGGGTAGGGTCCCCGGCCCATGAAGCGGTGGCCTCATCTGTTGGTTGTGCTCGTTGCCGTCGGCGCAAGTCTTGTGCTCTCCTTCGTGCGTCTGTCTCGTCGGGTCGACGAGCGGGACCTGGACGCTGCCGCTCAGGCGCTGCGCACCGAGTACCGGGACGGTGACCTGGTGGTGGTAACCCCCTACTACATCAGTGGCCCGCGTGAGCGCTTAGGGGATTTGCCGCTGTTGAGTCCTCGGCAATTGGACGCCGCAGATCTGCGGGGCTATGCCCGCGTGCAGCTTTTGGAGTTGGACGTCACCGGCGCCACGTCGGCGTTCCGTGAGCTGTTGAGTGTCCAGGCTCAGGCACAGCCAACTGCGACCTTTGGGCGCGTGCGTTTGACGACCTTTGTGCGTATCCCCTCGGAACGACGTCGCTTTGACCTGGGTGAACAGGTGGCCGCGTTACAAGTCACTGCGCACTACGCGGATGGTCTCGTGGCCCGCTGCGACAAGTTTGAGCGGGACCGCTGGTTGTGTCCGCGCGACTCCAGCTGGAGCTACGTGGGACGCGAGGTGGTCGAAATCGACGATGATCCGCGCGCTTGTGTCTGGCTGCACCCGCTACCCAAGGGAGGCGAACTTCGCGTCGTGCTCCCAGACATCGCTTTTGTCCCCAACGCCCACCTCATAGGAGGCATGGGGTTTGCCGCCTCAGGAGCCAAGCGCGTGCAAGCACCTGTGCAGGTGCGTCTGTTCGCCGGGGAGCAGGAACTTATGCGTCGGGAGCATCCGGCGGGTTCAAGTTACACGCGCTACGATGTTGTTTTGCCTGCGGAGCCTGTGCCGCTGACGCTTATGGTCACGAGCGAGAACAACGGTGCCGCGCACTTCTGCCTGAGCTTGAGCACCGTGGAGGCCCTGTGATGCGCACCTCGTGGTCGGTGTGGAAATCGCGAGTGCACCAGGCAGGGCGCAAGTTGTGGCAGAGCGATACCGGCATCAGCATCTTGATAGGTCTGCTGGTGGTGTTGGGGCTTACCGCCACCGCCGATCAGGGCTACGTGCGAGACGAAGGCTACTATTTCAAGGCGGCCCGCGAGTATCACGCCTGGTTCGAGGAGTTGTGGCGCAACCTGTGGGCCGGGCGCTTGGGTGAGAGCTTTTCGACAGCCACGCTATCGCGCGCCTTTGGCTACAACACCGAGCACCCCGGCTTTGTGAAGCTCTTGATGGGGTGGAGCTGGAAGCTATTCCACGAGTGGTTGGGCGTGGTCGGCGATGCCACGGGCTATCGACTCGGATCTATTCTGATGAACGGCGTGGGCGCAGCCTTTACCTACTTGCTGGGGGTGCGGGTGTGGAATCGGAGCGTGGGGGTGTTGGGGGTCGCACTCCTGTTCGCCTGTCCGCACGTCTACTACCACTCGCACTTGGCCTGCTTCGATGGGCCCATCACGGCGATGACGGTGGTCGTGACCTATGCCTTCTTGCGTTCCCTTCAGTCGTGGCGTTGGGTGATCGCCACGGGGCTTCTGTGGGGCGTCGCGGTGGCCACCAAGCACAACGCGCTGTTTCTTATACCGACCTTGTTGTTGGCCTACGGGCTGTCGCGTTTAGCTGAGTTTCGCTGGACTCCTCAGTGGCGGTTGAGCTTGCCGGCGGTGCCTCTGGCAATTTTCGCCATCGCCGTTCTCGGACCGTTGGTCTTCTTTGTGACGTACCCGTACGGTTGGCCCGCGCCGATGAGCCGCATTGGCGCCTACTACAGCTATCATCTCCATCACGAGCATTACCCGGTGGATTACTTCGGCACGCTGTACACCGAGCCGCCGTTTCCGGTGAGCTTCCCGTTTGTGATGTCGGCCATCACGGTGCCACTTGTGGTGCTTCTCCCAGGGATCGTGGGTTGGCTGTTGGTTAGCTGGCGTGCGTTGCGGGCGCTGGTTTTGGCATTCAAGACGCGCACTGAGATGAGTGAAGCAGGCAGCGCCGCCTGGCTACTCACCGTGAGCGCCTTCATTCCACCCGCGATCATTGCGGAGCCCTCGGTGCCAATCTTTGGTGGCACCAAGCACTGGATGCCGATGATGCCGTTCTTCGCGTTGTTTGCCGCCGCCGTGGTGGTAGCGGCTTGTCGTGAGCTTGCACACGTGCGGCGCTGGGGCCAGCGGCTGGTGCCGGTGTTGCTTGCGCTTGTGGTGCTGCTGCCTGCCTTCGAAACTTACCGAACCGAACGAGATGGCCAGACATATTTCAACGAGCTCATCTTGGGGCATCAGGGTGGAGCGGCGTTGGGAATGCCGCGTACATTTTGGGGTGGCTATGGTGTGCGTTTGTTGCCACTCATCAACGAACGTGCGCGACCGGGGGCAGGCGTCTACACCCATCGGATGAACTATGATGATTTTGCGGCCTACCAGCGCAACGGCCTGCTGCGTACCGACCTGCGTTTTGTCAGCGAGCTGCGCCAGGCCGACTACGCGCTCACCTACCATCAACGCGAATATCAGGATGCCGAATACCGTGTGTGGGCGTTCACGGGCGACCGGCGGCCGTTGGCCAGTGTTACCTTCGATGGCGTTGCGACCGTGAGCCTGTATGAGCTCCGCCCAAAAGCTGAGGTGCGGCGGTGAGTTATCGTGCGGTGTTGGTGCTTGGGAGCGTGCTATGGGCGGCCTGCGAACGTCCGAGCGTGCTGCCGTCTTTGGCCTCCGAGCCGGGCGTGCTGTTGGTGGTGTTGGATGGTGTGGGGTTGGCGCCGCCTGGGCCTGGCAATGCGGTGGCTGCGGCGATGGCCGCGTACCCCGAGGGTTTTTTGGCGCGGGCGCTGGCGAATCACGATGACCCGCTGGTGTCGTTGGGGGCGTCGGGGCGCTGTGTGGGGCTTGACGAGGGCGTGGACGGCAATTCAGAGGCGGGTCACAACAACCTTTGTGCCGCAAGTATCGTGGAGCAATTGCCAACCCGCATGGCGCGGCTGCGTGAACAGGGAACGCTGGCCAATGAGCTCGGCTTACAGGAGGTGTTTGCCCAGGTGCGGCAGACCGAGCGGCCTTTGCACCTCTTGGCTGCGTTGGCCGATCGTTCGAGCGCGGGCAATTATTTGGACGCAGTGGCGGTGGCGCGCGCAGCGGTGGCCGCCGGGGTGCAAGGCGTCTATGTGCATGGGGTTTGCAGTGGCCGCAGCGGCCAATCTTGCTTGGCAATGACCCAGGCGATTGAGGCGGCGGCGCCGGGTGTTCACATGGCCACGGTGGCGGGCACCGAAAGCTGTTACAGCCGTTTGGGAGCTGGCGAGGGTGTGGCAAGTTGTGTGGATGCGATGCGCGCGCCACGTACGCCTGGGCTGCCCAGCGTGGATGCTGTGCTCGGGCCCCTCACAACAGATGGGGTCGGTCAGTCGCAGCTTCAGCCCGTGGCGCTGCGGGGCAGTCTGCCGCTCGGTGCTGCCGACAACCTGCTGGTGTTACAGTACCGGCGCGATATTACCCACGGCTTGGTGCGGCTGTTGCGCAAGCGGCTGAGCATCGAGGCTCCGGTTGTGAGCGCGGGGCCCACGGTGACGACGCTTGGGCCTCTGGATGCTGCGGCATTTTATGACAGC
>JAKLEG010000088.1 GCA_022703175.1 Myxococcota bacterium
AAGGCTTTGCGCACGCCTACATCGATTTGGACAACTTCAAGGCCTACAACGACCACTACGGCTATCAACGTGGCAACGACATCATCGCGCGCACCGCGGATATTTTGCGCGAAGCGGTGACGGCCAATGGTGATGAGCGCGCGTTCGTCGGACACATCGGTGGTGATGACTTTGTGCTGTTGTGCTCACCCGAAGAGGTTGAGCCGCTCGCCAAGGACATCATTGCGCGTTTCGATGCCGACGTGTCGAACTTTTACAACGAGGAGGACCGCACTGCCGGTTTTATCACCGCACGCGACCGTTTCGGTGTGGAGCGCAAGTATCCGTTGATGAGCGTATCGATTGCCATCACGATGTCCGAGAGCATTGCGCTGCCTACGGCGGCGGGGCTTGGCAAAGAGGCCGCGCGCATCAAGGAACACCTGAAGGCGATGCCGGGCAGCAATTATCTGATCGATCGTCGTCGAGGTCGGACATGAAAGCTGTTGTGTTGTGTGTGGGGCTGAGCCTGGTGGGTTGCCGAACGCCTGTCGATGCCGCGCCTCCCGTGGTTGCGCCCTTGCCTGTGTGTCCGGAGCCGGCGCCCCAGCCAGAGCCGCTTTTGGCAGATGCCAAGCTGTTCTTCATGGCCGTGGATGAGCTTCTCAGCGGTGGCGGCACACCGAGTTACGACCGACTCAAGGCAGAGTTTCCTGATAGCCCTCACACCGCACGCGTGAAGGCGCTGGGGGCACGCATGGGCAGTCTTGTGGGCAAACTGAACGCGGCTAACAAAGAGCTGCAGCAACGTCGAAATGATGAGGCTGGCTGCACCACCAACCTCGAACAGCTCACCCGCGAACGCGATCGGTTACGCCAGGACCTAGATCAGCTGAAGCGCGTCATGCTGGAGGCGGAATTGCGCCCCCGTTAGCGTGCGCTCACTTGGCTGACGAACGCACCACGAACACTGAGCAAGGAGCCTCGCGCGCCACCTTCTCGGAGGTGGTGCCCAAATCGGAGCCAAAGCTGCCATCGCCGGAGGAGCCGATGACCACCAGATCGACCGTTTTCTCTTTGATGTAGCTCAAGATCTCGGTGGCTGCTTTGCCGCCCTTGACGACCAAGTGCACCTTGCGGCGATCCACCGCTTCGACGCCGCCTTCTTCCCACAGCTCGTTCAGGCGGCGCTTCACCCCTTCTTCCACGCGGGTCACGGTTTCGACCGTTTCGACATAGCGTTTGCGGCCAAAGTCGAAGGCGCGCACAGGCTCTGAGACGTGCATCACGTGGACGTCAGCGCCCAGCTTCGCAGCCATGGTGACGCCCACATAGAACGCCTGACGGGCGGAGTCGGTGAAGTCGATGGGGATCAGCACATTCTTTACGGGAACCGTCTTATGCATCACACATCTCCTGGCCCAGAGGGGCGCACGACCTGTTGCCGCGGCACAGATACGTAGATTGATCTGTGATTTCCTATCACAGAAGGGGCAGCGAAAATAAGCCAGGATGTGATACAGGGGAGGCAGATGTCCCAAAAGAGTGAAGCCAAAGACGCCATCAAGCTGATCGCCAAAAACCGGCGGGCCTTGCACGACTTTGCCATCGCCGAACGTTTGGAGGCAGGGTTGTCGCTGACCGGCTCCGAGGTGAAATCGTGTCGCGCTGCGAAGGTGAGTCTAAGTGACGCCTACGTACAAATGGAGCGGGGCGAGGCGATGTTGCTTAACTGCCACATCGCCGAGTACGAAGCCGCCAACCGCTTCAACCACGTGCCGCTCAGGCCGCGCAAACTGCTGTTACACCGCAAAGAGTTGGACGCCTTGGAGGTGAAGCTCTTGCACCAGGGGCAGGTTGCGGTGCCGCTGTCGTTCTACTTCAAGAACGGCCGGGTGAAGGCCGAGATTGGTATCGGCAAGGGCAAAACCAACATCGACCGGCGTGAGAGCGTGAAGGAGCGCGAGGCCAAGCGCGAGATTGCCCGGGCTCTGGGGCGGGGGAGCCGCTAGCCTAAGCGTCAGTGTGTGCCGTTACCAGAGGTTGTCGCTGCGGGCGGCGTCGGGAACTTGCCAGCCAAGGCGTCGCTCACCAGGTGTTTTACCGCCTCGGAGAAGTCTGCCTTGGTGACGATCCAGCGTAGGTAGTCCGGAGCCTCGATGGCCAATTGCTTGAGCGAGCGATCTCGGTGTTTGCCGAAACTCAAGACGACGTCCTCGCCGCGCCATAGCAGGCGGCCTTCGGGGTCGACCCAGTCCTGATGACAGTAGCCGTTCAGCGCCTCGATCGATTGTGGCAGATCGTCGTAGCGGCTGACCTGAGCAAGTAGCACGTCTGCGGCGGCTACGGCGTCGGCCTCGGCCGAATGGGCGTTGGCCAGCTCTTTGTCGCAGTAATACTTATAGGCGGCGGTGAGGTTGCGCGGCTCCTTCTTCAAAAAGATTTGCCAGGTGTCGATGACCGCCAACGGCCCGGCGGGATACTCCATGCCGGCGCGGGTAAACTCGCGCTTAAGCATAGGTAAATCGAAGCGTTCGACATTGAACCCGGAGATGTCAGCACCGCGGAAATACTCAAACAGGCTGCGCGCCACCTGCGGGAAGGTAGGTTCATGAGCCACGTCGGCGTCGCTGATGCCGTGCACCGCGGTGGCTTCGGGGGAGATTGGCATTTCCGGATTCAGGCGGCGGGTTTTGATGTCGCGCTCGCCGTTGGGCAAAAGCTTGACGCAGGAGATCTCAACGATTCTATCGCGCGCTACGTCCCGCCCCGTGGTTTCTAAGTCGAACACCACGAGTGGACGGGAGAGCACAAGTTTGCGCTCGGGCATGGCCTCACCTCGCGGCTACCCTAACGGAGGGGTCTGTCGGTTTCCTTGCCTTTGATACGGATGTTCAGTGCCTGGGTTGGCCGTTTTCATCAGATCTGACTATGCTCGCGATCGTGCGAACGCTTGTGAAACTTGCCAACCAAGGTCTGCTCGGGCGCGCCAGCGTGCTTCAGGATCGTCAGGTGATCTTCGAGCGGGGCGAGCCGGCGTGCGCGAGCTATTTTTTGAGCGATGGCTATGTCGAGATTTTCCAACGCACCGAGACCGGCGCCTCGATGGTGGTGCGGCTGTTGTGCGGCCCCTGCCTGTTTGGCGTGTTGGAAACCACGGCCGCCGAGCCACGTTACTTAGAATCGACCCGCGTCATCGAACATGCCATTGTGCACCAGCTAGAAGCGGCCGCGCTGCAGCGCCTGTTGCACACCCATCCGGAGCTCGCCCGGGAGGTGTTGGCCAGCACCGCGATGGCGTTTTGTCGCGTGGCTGATACCGAAATGGCGCGCATGGTGGATACCGAGGCGCTGTTGGCGGCGGTGCTGTGTGTCTATGGTGACTTGTTTGGTGTGGACACCGAATTCGGACGTCGTATTGAGCTACGCCGCTCATTGGTCGATTTGGCGGGCGTGGTGGGCGCCTCGGAGCGCCAGGTGCAACGCCTGCTTGCCGTTTGGAAAGAGCGGGGCTTGGTCGACAAATTGGACGCGCGCTACGTGGTGCAAAACCGCGCGGCGTTGGCCACGATCGCGGGCGGGTTTGAAGCCGGTTGGGTGCACCGCGCCCACGATGTGCCCGCGTGGGTCTACTTGGCGCCCTAGTAGCGATGATCCACGAGCGACCAGCCACAGACGCTATTGAGCGTTGACTGCACGCCCATGCAGCTGCCGGTGGTGGCCAGCACACAGCTGGAATCGACGCGACAGTAGCAGGTGCCATCGCTGTCACACTCAACTTCGTAGCTATGACCATCACCGCAGGCCGACAGGTGATAGTTGCAGTTGCCAAAGATCTCCACCATGCCGCCATTGGTGCAGGTACCGGTGCCGACCGTGCCCGTTAAGGGCTCGCAGTGCTCCACGCAGGTGGTGATGCTGCCGGCCTTGAGCTCGTTGCCGGCTCCACAATTGACGCTGCTGCACTCGGCCGCAGTGGCCGCGGTTGGACAATCTGGGTCGAGGCTACCGCAGCCACAATCACAGGTGGCGCCGTCGTAGAACATGTTGAGGTTGCAGGTCCAACTGTCTTGCGGGGCGTTGCTTATGCAGGTGGTCGGGGCGAATGGGTCGATGCCTTTGCCGTAGCTGCAGGCATCGGTTTGGCAGGCTTGGTAGGTGAGCGGGGTTGGGCACTCGGGGTCCACCACGCCACAACCACAGGTGCATCGACCATCACTCAAATAGCGGCCAGCGCAGGTCCAGCCTGCGGGGTTGGTGAGGCACTTGGAAATATCTGCAGGGTCTACATGTTCGGTCGCGCGGCAACCAGAGGCGGAGCTGCTGCAGCTGCTCGGCGTGGGTTGGGTGCCGCAGTCTGGGTCGGGGATGCCGCAACCACAGTTACACTCGGGGGCGTAGCCTCCCGCGGCATATTGCGACACCGCACAGCGCCAACCGCTGGGCGCGGTTTTGCACTGCGTGATGTCACCCGGGTCGACGCTGTTCAGGTCGCCGCAAAGCGTCGCCCGACCACAATCGTACAGCGTGGCTGTGCTTGCGCAGTCGCTGTCCTTGATGCCGCAACCACAGTCGCACAGGCCATCGCCATAGGTGTTTGCCGCACAGGCCCAACCTGTCGGTACTTCATTGGCAAGACATTGGCTCGGGTCAACCGGATCGATGACTTGGTTGTTGGGACACGACTCATAGGCGCAATCACTGAGCTGTGTGGGGCTTGGGCAATCGGTGTCGGGGGCGCCGCAACCGCAATCACAGTTGCCATCGCCTAAGTAGCTGGCGTCGCACAGCCACTCCTGGGGGGGCGTATCGGCTTCGCAGCGCGTCGGATCGTCGGCCTCGGGCGTCGCGTTCCCCGTGCAATGCGCGCGCGTACAACCGCCAAGCGACAGCGGCCAGACGCAATCCGGGTCGGCAAAGCCGCAGCCACAGTCGCAGCCATCCACGCTGCCATAGGCGCTAGCCGAGCAGGTCCAGCTGGAAGGTGGGCTGTTGGGCACACAGCGGCCGTTTTGGTAGTGTGCCGCACCCTCGCAGATCGGCGTATTGTCTTGAGAATCCTTCGGAGTCGCGGCATCGGTGCCGCAGCCGATGAGGCTCCAAAACGTGCTTAGCCAAATCCAAGTCAGGGTAGAACGCATGCTATTCTCCTTCGCAAGTGCCCTCTCAGGCAGGGCATAGCGTAGCGGTATCGCGCCACTGCCAACACGACACGTGTCATCAAACCGCGGCGAATGGGCAGGCTTCGGAAGGGGGGCTCGACTACCAGGCGGCGCAGCGCACGAGGATCTCGGCCTGCTCGTGGAAGGCTTCACTCCAGGTGACACAGACGTCGCGACTGCGAGCCACCACCTTGGGGTTCGTCGATAGCCCCAGCGAGTGCGAGATGCCGCCGCCTGACGCCGAGCCGGCGATTTCAGCCCAGCCGCTGCCGGTGAAGCGCTTCAGGTAGATCTCGGTGTTGTCCGCTGTCGTGGCGGTGAAGGTCACCACGGGCTCGTCATCGGGGTCGAACGCCAAGTTCGCCCAGGTAGCATAGGTCACCTTCGCCGCGAGCCCTTCGCCTGAGGCCGAGGCCATAAGCTCATGCCAGGTGCCGTTATCAAAGCGCTTTAGGTAGAGCCGCGTTCTGGTGGCGGTGCTTTCCTCCCAGGCCACGACGATTCGGCCTCGGGCGTCGACGGCAATGGCCAAGGGGAACGAACTGTCGGGGGTATTGCTGATGCCCGTGCCGTCGCTGCTACCGGCGCCGACATCTTCCCAGGCGGTGCCATTGAAGCGACGCACAAACACCTCTCCAGGTGTGCTCCCATGCAGGTCACCATGCGTGTAGGTGATAACCGGCTTGCCGTCGGGGGTTATCGCCATCTGTAGGCCCCACACCACAAATCCGCCTGGAATCATTGGGTTGTCGGTGAGGCTGGTCGAGCCTGTGCCAACATCCGTCCAGCTGCTGCCGTTGTAGCGGCGCATCAACGCGTAGGTGTTGTCGTAGCTCCACACAACGAAGTGGGTGTTGCCGCTGACCCCCAACATCGGGGCTGCGTGATTGCCATACCAACCGGCGACGCCGTTGTTGCTGGCCGAGCCGCTGCTCAGCTCTGTCCAGTTTGTGCCGCCAAAGCGCATGGCGAAGATGCCGGCGGCATCGTAGGCGCTGCGATCTTCCCACACGATCGTCGGGGTGTCGTTGCTGTCTAGTGCCAGGCTGGGAGCCAAGGCGTTGCCGTCGCTGTTGCTTACGCCGCCTGCGTGCGCCGAGCTGTTACCCAGCTCGACCCAGTTGTCGCCGCTCAGGTGGCGCAGATAAATCTCCGATTTGCCGCTGCTCGTGTCTTCCCACGCCACGGTCAGGTTGTCTTGGGCATCGGCGACCATGCTGATGCCGCTGTAGCCCAAGCCGTCGTTGTTGCTGATGCCGCCGCGGCTGGCCTCGATGCTGTTCAGCTCTAGCCAGGTGGAGCCTACGAGCCTGCGCACGTAAACCTCGGCATAGCCGTTCGTGTAGTCCTCCCAAGTCACCACCACCTCGTTGCCGGCGGTGACGCGCAGTTGGGGAAATTCCGATTCTGCCTCCGTGTAGCTGATGCCAGCGCCACTGGCCGAGCCTGGGGAAAGCTCACTCCAGGTGCTGCCCGTCAGTTGTTTTACGAAGATCTCCGCGCCTGCGGGGGTGTTGTCGGCCCACGCGACAAGCCACTGCCCGTCGGGCCGCGCCGCGAGGCTTGGCGAACGGGCATAACCAGCACACTGGCTGATGCCGTCGTCCGCGGCTGCGCCAGCGCCAAGCTCCACCCAAGCACTGCCATTGTAGCGCTTGGCATAGATCTGCGTGTACGAGCCGGAGTCGTCTTGCCAGGCCACGGCCGGCTCGCCGTCGCTGCCGATGGCCAGCGCGGGCGCGGCCGACTCTGCGTGGTTGTTGCTAACGCCGCCCTCCGACGCTGAGCCCGCCAACTCCACCCAGGCGCTGCCGTCAAAGCGGCGCACGTAGATTTCGCTGTTACCGCTCGTGGCGTCGTCCCACGCGACCACCGCCCGCTCGTCGGCGTCGATGGCCAGGCTCAAGCCGTAACCGGCGCCGGTGGTTTGGCTTACGCCGAGGCCGGTCGCCGAGCCCGCACCCAGCTCATGCCAAGCAACACCGTCGTATGCCTGCACCCACACGGCCAGCGAGCTCCCCCACAGCGTCGTCCACGCCACGATCGGGTTGCCGTCCTGGTCGACCACCACACGGGGCGCGTAATTGGTGCCATGGGTGTTACTGATGCCGCCATTTGAACCCGAACCGTCGAGCTCTAGCCAACGTTCACCGTCGAAGCGCCGCACGTAGATCTCACTCGTGCCGTAGGTGGTTGCCGCCGACCACGCTGCGACCACCTGGGTGTCACCGTATGCCGCGAGGGCCAGCGCTCGGTCTCCGTACGTGGCGGTGTTGAGGGCCGCGGGGTTCGTACCCACCGCACCCACCGTCTGCCAACCGTCGGCGCGAAAGCGCAGCAGGCCCACCTTCCCCATCGTGGGGCCTGTTTGCTGCCACCCCACGAAGATGTTGCCGGTGGCGTCGCTGGTGAGGCAGGGCAGCTCGGAGCGGGCGCCGTCACTGGCTCCAAGCCCCTTGCCCGACGCCGTGCCATCCAGCAGCAACAGCTGGTCGTGGCGCACCAGCTCCGAAGCTCCAAGAGGATACCAACCCGAAGGCAAGGCGCCGCAGGCGTCGTTGTTGCAGCCCCACGTGCCGCAGCTTTGATGCAGCTCCTCGCGCTCGCCACAGCTGTCAAACCAGTAACGGTTGCCTTGTTCGCAGCGACTTTCGGCATGAGGTGTGGGGGTGCAGGCGTCCACCACGCAGCTTAGACCCACCGCGTGGAAGCCTTCGTCACAACGGCAAGTCGGGTCGGCGCCTGACAGCACGCAGTTGCCATGTCCGGCGCAGGTCACGCCAGCGCAGCTAGGCAGGAGGCTGTCGCCGAGGTCGTCGGCATCACCTGCGGTGTCGTCGGTGTCTGCGCGGTGAGGCTTGACGTCGTGTGTCGAGCCGTCGGTGTCGCTGCCGCACGCACCTAGAGACATCAAGAGGACCACGTATAATCCGGACGCTCGGGATGACATGGGGCACTCCATTACGCCCGGGCTGCGGCTCTTGGTCGGGCCATCGTCAGGCGTGGCGGGAGTATGGCGCACCTGGGGCCCGACAAAACACGACAGCTGTCATCGTTTGCTGCAAAAGCTGCGGCGCTACTGGATGCCGGCGTGGTGAGCCATTTGCACGATGGCGGCGTCGGCCTGGGTATTGAGGGGGCTAAGCGTGGGCGTGTGCGGCTGCGGTTGGCTTAAGCGCGTGGCGGCCTCGACGACACCGGCGGCCAAAGCAGCCATGACAAACTGCATCCGCTCGGGTGGATTGAGGGTGGCTTTGCCGTTGAAGTTAATCGGGAAACCAGCTCCGAGCACGGTGTATTGGTAGTTGGGTCCACGTACCAGCATGTCTTCGTGGAAGTGCGAGTCTGCGGGCAGCTCAAACTCACGGTTGGACGAAGAGGCGGAGAATACCACCGGGTTTTGTTTGAGGGTCGCAAGTTGTGCCGCGGTGAGCGAGCGATCACCGGTGCAGCCAGCGATCAACGCCGCCTGTTGGATGACCGCGTCGGGGCTGGCGACGGCGGCGAGTCCACACTCTTGGGCCCACGCCCGAGCTTGCGGCTCGGGGTCGACCACCACCACCTGGCGCCCCATGTTTGCCAAATAGGTGCTGACAATTTGGCCGATCCAGCCAAAGCCCAACACCACCGCGGGCAACCCTGGCAGATGATCGCTGCTGCTGAAGGCCTCAAGCCGGGCCTGCATCTCGCTGCCGATGGCCTGATCGAGGCCGTGCATTTCCAGCGCTTTGCTTGAGGTCTTGGCGATGCTGATGACGTCGCAGGCGAGGGTTCGGCGCTCGGCTTCGCGCTGGCCGTGCGTGGTTTGCTCAACGATGCAGAACAGGTGTGCCTGTTGCGGGAACTGTTCGTGCAACACCTTGGTGATGAAGCCGCCGTCATCCAAGGCCACAATCGGCTTGCCGTTTTCGGCGTGATCGTTAAGCGCCTTCTCGATGAGCGCGGTGACCTGCACCGTGCGCCAACGCTCATACGGTAAATCGCGGCGCTCGGTGGTGTCGGTGTCGATGCCGCGGGCGCGCAAGCTTTGGGCGACACCTTCGTTGGTGGAGTAGGGGATGCCCAGCACATGGGCGCGGCGGCTGTCGATGCCTGCGGCCATGAGCTTCTCAAGCAGCGTGCCGGTGTCGGCCAACAGGTGTTGCACCGCGATGAAGTTCACCTGCTTCAGGGAGCTGGTGTCGGCGTCTTGCAGCACTTGTTCTACCGCGGCTAGGCGCGGTAGCTCAGCACGCGGCAGGGTGCCGAGCAAACTGGGGGCGTAGCTACGCATCTGCTTGAGCGCTACGTTTTCCAGCTCGCCCCCGTACATCGTGCGCAAGTGGTTCACATGATCGCGGCAGTCGGGGGCCAACTCGACGTACAGCCCTTCGAGCGGCTCGTCGCTACGCCCTGAGTCCTTCAAATCTTGCAGGAACACACGGCCAGCGCGTTGGCCAGGAAAATCTGAGCGCATCAGGTAGTCGATGAGCAGGTAGGGCAGCGCGGCTCGCCGAGCCTCATGCGTCTTGAACGCGCACAGCTCTTCGAAACAGCTGCGCATCGAGCGCGGCCAGCTGCCAGGCACATGGAAGGGGCCTTCGCCTTGGGGGAGCTCGTCCAAGCGCGGCAGGTAGTACTCGGTGAGGGTGTGGCATTCACCTAAGAACAAGCCTTGCGCAAGCTCCAGCGCGGTGGCGTAGGGGGCCGGCATCGGCACAAAGGGTGGCGTTTCGTGAATGCTTAGCGCCCGGCCTTGGTCCACGGCTTGGTAAGCATTCACATCTTTTTGCCAGGCCTCCAGGTCGGTGACACCGGCTTGTTGGGCCATCAGGCGCCGCCAGTTGGCGTCATCGTTTAGCCACGGGGCAAAGGCGGGTGTGCCCATGTAGCGCGGGTCAACGGCGGGGCGCTGTTGCTGCACCATGCGTACGCCCGCGCGTTCAAACTCGAAGTGCGCGGTTTGCGTCCAGGTGTTTGGGTCGGAGCAGTCGTGGATCCAATCGCCTGGGTAGTTGCTGTAGCCATGCGTAAACTGGCCGCGCACGATCGGTTTGTCGTGGGCGCGTTCGTCCACCACGTGTTGCAGGGGCGTAGGCAGCGCCGCGTACAGCGTGTCCAAGGCACCTTTGGGGCGTGGCAGCTTGTGGAGGTCGTAGGCACGAGCTTTTACCAGCGGACCAAAGGCGGCGGCGTTCAGGTAGGTCACCTGCACCTCGCGCGGGCCAAGGTCGGCCCGGCGGTGCTCCAGCGCCGCGGTGATCAGCGCCTGCCCGGCCGCAGAGAGCTCGGTCCTTAGGCGCAAGGCTTGCTCCACACGTGTGACAGCGTCGAGGCTCGGCAGCTGAGCCACCAGATCGCACAGCTCCCACAGCTTCATCGGTTCGCTGCTCTGTCCCTCGGTGAGGATAGGGGCGAGCGCCCGTTGCAGCTGCTCGGCGGTTTCGCACCACGCTGGGGAGCGCCTGGCGAGCGCATGTTCGCTGGCCAACGTTGCCGCCAGGTGACTCAGCTCCTTGGGCTTCTGCACGCTCGGGGGGGGGCTACCGATAGGGGGTCTAGGGCGCGCTACCACGATCGGGTCGGCGGCTCCTTGGCGAGTAGGCGGCGCCACCTGGGTCAGGCCGGCCACCGCGTCAGCGCGCGCGGCATTCCATGGGGTGGTAACGAAGCGCACCGGGATACCGCCCACCAGGTAACTATTGTCCGGTATTTTTGGCATTGTGCGACCGCTGAAGCCTATCTCAACGCACGTGGTTTGGCACGGGGATAAGCGGCGTCTGCGGGCAGGAGGATTCCCTGCCGACCTGCCAGTCAATTCTGCAGTGCCGGCAGGGGCTGATGCGTAAGGACGGGCGGACGTTAGTCATCTACTGCGGGCGAGGTGTCGTTGGCCGGATCGGCTTTGCCACGGCTCGCCGCGCGCCGCTCCCGTCGGTAGGCCGACGCGATTTGGCGCTGCAGATTCGGGTAATGCCGGAAGACGAAGCGCGCGATGCGGCGGGCCTCACTCACCAGCGGCGCAAGTAAGCACAACATCCGGTCGCGTAGCTCCACCGCCGGCGAGGCTGGGGCGCCCACCGGGTGCATCAACGCCAAGAGCGATTTGGCGAGCTGCTCGGCGTCGTCGATGAGCGTCTTGTCAAAGCCCTTGAACTTCAATAATCGCGCTTCTTCGCGGCGCGCGAGCAGGGCGTAGTCGGCCATGGTTTCGGCCAGCTGCGAGACGCTGTGGCTGGAGGCCGCACGCTCGGCCATCACCCGCAACGCTACGTCTGAGGCGGTGTTTTCTTGGTCGTTTAAAACAAACTCCAACGATGCTCCCAGCTCTGCCGCCACAGTGTGCGCCCGCTCAATCATCGCATCGGCATGGGCCGCCTGGGCCGTGGCTTCCTCGTCGCCAAACGAGGCCTGGGCTTGCAGGTATTGGCAGGCGTCGGTGAGGCTGCGAATGTTCACAATCAAATCCATCGGCAAAAATTGCTCCGCCGATTGCAACCCCGGCCGTCCGTCATTGGCGTCCCAGTAGCGCTCGTAAAAACGCACCACCTGGTCGGCCTCGATCACCTGCACCCGCACCGGCACGGTGCAGGGCTTAATCTCGTGCGGTTTCAACGCCATGGCAGTTTTCAGCCACTTTTCCACATTAACGTTTGCCATCTTGCTTTCCTTTGGTTTGGCGGCCCGCAGGCCGCATGTTGACTCCCCCTAATGCAGGGGGTGTGCCAACCGCGGCTGTATTGATAACTGCCTGAAAGATCTATTGATTGTGTTTTTCGGTAGGTTTTTTTCGGGTGTCAAATTGGGACCGTGTCTCATTTTGGGACGCCTGGTGTTGCAAAATGGGACACGCGCACGAGCTACCGCCGCATCGAATTACCCAAACCGCGGTAAGAACAATCCGTTACGGGGTGCAGACAAATTCGTCGGGCGGTAAACCTAATAGGTTTAGGGTGTTGCAGAATTAGGCACAGGGTGAAGGGGCTTAGGTGGCGTAGCCAGGCTCGGTCTTGAGGCGATTGGCCGTATTGGTGCGGACCCTCTCGCCTTACAACATCGAGTTCGTAAATCGACAGGGCTCGCGGTTGGCCGGTTGCGGTCCGGCCAGGGTGTTTAGCAGGTCGAGGAGATCCCAAAGCTGGTCAAGGCAAGCTTCGGGGGTTTGCGGCTTCTGTAAGGTGGCGGTGCGCGCAAACTCGGCGCGGCGTTCGGGATCGAGCGCATCCGCGCGCATCTCGGCGAGGTCAGCGGCGCTGAGCGCCGAGGATTTCGTCCAATTCACGTTCGGCTCCGATGGTGGTGGCATAGTGGCGTACTGCGTCCATGTTGAGGTCAGTGGCGTGGATACGCAATAGCTCCGCAATGTCGGTGCGGTCGCGGCCACGCGTTGGGTCGTTCACCAAGGCCTGGAGCTTCAATGCCACCAAATCCTCGATGATAGGAACTTTGCTCACCACGGTGTTTGAGAGCGCCACGGGTATGGCTCGTGCCAGTATTTGTTGGCCGTAGGCGCGCCGAGCCCATAGAAAGTCGACTCGCAGTTCGCCCAGGATAGAGCTCGACACGTTTGCGCCCCGATCGAGCACTGCAAAGCCTTAGGTCTGTCATGAGCCTGTGGACCGTTGCCTCATCCTACGCCGGGGCCAAGAGGTCGATATCCCGGGTTCCGCGCACAACGCCGCGAGCCGCAATGGCCAGTCCACCTACCAGCGCCGTGTCAACGTGGTGCTTGTTGAGCATCACCAACAGCGCCACCAGCGAATCGCGCAGCGACCCTGATGCTATCGCCGGCTTCGCTCTGTGGGGCTTAAGCCACTGGCACAATTGACCGAGCAAACGGGACATCAACACGGAGTATCGTCGTGAAGGCGGCGTGGTGCAAATAGGCACCCCTCCAGTTGCGACGGGGGCGAGGTTATTGGGGGCGTTGGTGAGCCCACCAAACCATGGCGCCGACCCTCTGAATGAGGCTAATGGGCTTGATGCGTCTTTTACGACTCCGAGGGTTCGCAGCACTTGTTATGGCATGGACGATGGCGGCGTGCTCTGCGGCACCGAGCTACGAGGAGCGTTATCCAAGCGGTCGCCTTCGTGCCAGCGGCGCGCTGACGCTCGACACCCCTCCGCTACGTACTGGGCATTGGGTGTTTTGGTATGAGTCAGGTCAAAAGCAGGCCGAAGGCTATTACGTGAAGGGTCGCAGCGATGGTCGCGTCGACGAGCTCGGCGTGCCTGTTGATGGGCAGCGGGGTGTGTGGAGCGGGTGGTTTGAGAGCGGCGCCAAGGCCTTTGAATACACGCTCGATGCCGAAGGTCGTCACATCGGCACCTCCACGCGTTGGTACCCAAACGGCGTGCGGGCCTCGGAAGCCACGCCTCCAGATCGTTATGGTCACTTCGTGGTGCGGCAGTGGTATCGCAACGGCGCCAAGCACCTTGAAAGTCAACAAGACCAAGATGGCAACCTGGATGGCGTCGAGATTGAGTGGCAGCTGGACGGCAGCGTGCTGCGGCAACAGCACTACCGCCAGGGCAAGAAGCTATGACGGGTGTGTGCCTCAACGGCTTCGACGCCGGGCCTTGTGGTGACCTGGTTGGCGGACTGGCCAACGGCTGAAAAATGGAGGACAAGGATGCCATGCTGTTCGCGACCAACGATGCACACAAGCGGACCTCATGCGGTTGGTATTCGCGCTACGCGCGTACTCTGAGGCGAAGCCATGGTTAGGTCATCGGGTGGCGTCTGCCTGCTGACGGCCCTGGCGTTGGCCGCAGGCTTCGAGGCCGGGTGTGGTCGCACCAAGGTGGCGGCGCCGATCGACATGGTCGTCACCGACGTGACGTTCGTGACCGACCCGTTGCCAGCCGGACACCGCGGGGTGTTGTTTTATGTGACGCTCTACAATCGGGATGACGTGGCCGGGCAGGTGGTGTCCGGGTCGCTCACCAGCTCACCGGAGAACATCCTGAGCGCCAGCGCGGCCGAGCCAATGCCCTATGTGGCACCGGGCTTGACTGCCAAGGTGAGTTTTGTCGGTCGGATCAGTCGCGAGGCGGAGTTGGGGGTGGTGACGGTGGTGCCGCGTTTTACGGTGCGAGATCTTTCGACCAACGCGTTGGCGGAGATTTCGGCAACCGACGCGACCCCCGTGAACATCGTGCCGCGTGGGCCCGCGTTGGTCGTGAACACCACGAGCGACGTCAGCGACCTTGTAGATGGCGAAACCGATCCCGCGGCCGCAGGTGACGAGCTGTCGTTGCGCGAAGCCATCTTGCTGCTCAACGCGGGTAGCGTTGCTGACCGCATCGAGTTTGATGAAGCGGTGTTCTTTGAGGGCTCGGAGGCGACCATCAGCGTCGAAGATCTCCCGACGCTCATCCGCGCCAACGCCACCGTGGATGGTTCGGGTCGGTCGGTGACCATCGCGTCGCCCATCACCTCGATCTTCACGGCGCTGCCGCTGGTATCGATTCGCGCCCCCGACGTTCAGCTCAAAGGCCTGCAGCTTGAACACACCTCGACGGCGCTAACGGCAACAGCGTCTGCGGGGTTGCACATCACCGATGTGGTCGTGCGCGGGCGGGATTGTGGGCACAGCGCCACCGTGTTGGTGGTGAGCATGAGCGATGACCTGTTGTTCGAGAACAGCACGTTGTTTTCGTGTTACGATTCGACCATGGTGGTGAATGGCTCGGCGCGGCCGCTGTTACGCGAGCTTGGCGCCGAGCGCGTCTCGATCATGTTGCAAGGCTCGGCCGATGCCCAAGTCTCAGACGTGAGCTCGGCGAACACTCGGATGGCGGTCGGGTTGTACGAGTCGCCGCGGGCCTTGGTGCAGCGGACCTCGTTGCGCGGCAATGGCACCAGCATGGTGGTTGTCACCGGGTCCGACGACGTCGTGCTCGATTCCCTCTTTGGCCGCGATTGCGCGAACAGCTCCTGTGACGCGCCGCTCATCACGGTGGATAACAGTGACCGGGTGCAGGCCACGCACGTCGAGAGCAGCAGTTGGGCCATGGGTGGCCTGGCGCTGGGCGTGGCGGCAAA
>JAKLEG010000089.1 GCA_022703175.1 Myxococcota bacterium
CGGTGCCCCCCAACGCCTCGGCGAGGCGGGCAGGAGTCACGGGTGTGAGGTCAGACTCTTGAAGTGACGGGTTGACTAATAGGTCGTGGGCGGGCGAGCGCCGCCATTCCTCTTGGTGTAGGCTCGCTGCATACAGACCTATCTCCGCAAATGGGCCCACGCGTGCTTGGCGGCCACCTTGAGGCACCTGGGTGTCATGGACGACGCCATCGGGACCCAGCAGGCGCACGTCGCGGACGCCAGCCGGCACCTTCAACTCAAAAGGGACCCCCACCTGCGTGACGTGGCTCACCGCCGTGGTCTCTGCACCGGCGGCGTAGCGAACCCATTGTTGCAGCAGGGCCGGGTAGGCGGAGCGAATCGCCAGGTCGCTCCAATCCACATCCAACGTCGTGGTCAACAGCAGTACGCGGCCCTTGTCTAGCTCTCGTTCTACGAGGGCGGGGGCGCCGTTGTCGAAGCGTAGCAGCGTATGGCTCTTTGGGTTGGGGTTGGCGTCGACATTGAAATAGTTGCTGGTGTGTGAGCTGCGCAGACTCTCGGCGGACGTTGCCTCTATGCCTGCAAGAGCCGGGTGCTCCCAATCTCCTTCGCCCAGCCCGATGGTTGGGGTGCCTTGGTTTGGGTCGGCGATCCGTTGGCGATCGCGCAACGGGTACGGCAGCAACGTTGCATAGGTTTCATTGAACGCTTCAAACTGCACTTTATCGCCGGTCGAAAACAGCAGGCCGCCACCTTGTTTGACGAAGCCTTCGAGCTCGGCCACGAGCGGTACAGGCAACACGCCGACGTTGCATAACCACACCGCATCCAGGTCGGCAAAGCTGTCATTTTGACGGGTGTTGGTCAGCTCATCCACGGTGATGATGCGCACGCTGAGCGGCGGTTCGCCTGCCGGCACGGCCGCAAGCGCGTGCTGCGCAAAAAACAGCTCATCTTCGTACGGGGTGGTGCGTGGATCTCCGTTGACCATCAGCAGTCGCACGCCCTTGGCCACGTTGGCCACAAGCAATGCGCGGTCGTCGGCGCGAAAACCATCAGCGGGCACCAGTTGTACACTCCCGGGATAGCTGCCAGGCAGATCGAAACGTTGCGAGAGCACGCGGGTCGTTGAGCCTCCGGGGGGCAGATCGACGTAGCTCTTTTGCGTCACTTGTTCACCCATCAGCAGTTCAAGCGTACGGCCGGTGCTCGGGTGGTCACCGTAGTTGTGTAGTTGTACCGCGAAGCTACGCACCAACGGGTCTTGCTCTGACGGCAACACCGTCACCTGCTCGATGGCGACGTTGTCCAACGCCCCTTCCTCGCGGCGCATCGCGGCATCTACCAAGCGGACTTCGGGGGGGGGGTCGAGCGGGGTGGGGTGGATGTTGGCGAAACTATTGGAGGCGAGGTCGGTCACCAAGGTGAGGGTGGCCCCAGCGGCCTCAGCGCCCCACAGCGTTAGTGCTTGGTCAATGGCCGCACCCAGGTCTGCTGAACCCCGCGGCGGCGGTGCTGCATCCAGCGCGGCCTTCAGGGCGGTCACATCCACGGTCGGGGTTGAAAACGGCACCTGCAGCTCAGCGCCGGCCAACACCAGCACCACCCGATCGCCGGGGCTCAATTGGCTGACGATATCGTGGCTCAGCTCTTTGGCGCGCTCCCACAGGCTTTTCCCCTGTAACTCAAAGGCCATCGAGGCCGAGGTATCAACGATCAACGCCAGGCGCCGCTGCGTCGGCGCGCTGAGCGCGTGCTCTTTAGGCATTGGTCGGGCCACCGCCAGCGCCAGCATCCCCAACGCCAACGCACGCAGCAGCAACAGTAGGATCTGACGGATGCGCTCGCGCCTAGCCAACCGCTTGTTGATGGCGAGCAGGAAATCGAACGCCGCAAACTTAACCGTTGGGGCTCGGCGTCGGCCGATCAGGTGAATAATGATCGGGACGCTCATGCCCAAAAGGCCGGTCAACAGCCAAGGATGTAGAAAGCTCCACTCGCGCACCGGCCCACCTTGCCGACGGGGCTATGGCTTTGCAAGGCCCAGGTGTGAACTTGGCGTAGGAGCGAAGCCCTGAAGCGTGTAGGCCATGATGGTGAGCGCTGCCGATGAGCGGTTCTCCCCCCCCGACATTTCTGCTACTCGACATCTGCAGGCGCATTGAAGGAGGCCTCATCATGACGTCCAACGCGGTCCGCATCTTCGTCACCGGCGGCACCTTTGACAAAGAGTACAACGAGCGGGACGGCTCGCTGTTCTTCAAGGACACTCACCTGCCCGAGATGCTGCGTCTGGGACGTTGCCGCGTACCGCTCGAAGTACGCTCGTTGATGATGCTCGATAGCTTGGAAATGAGCGACGACGATCGGCAGCTGATCTTGCAGCAATGTCGCAAGGCCGACACCGACCGCATTGTGATCACCCATGGCACCGACACGATGGCCGAGACGGCGCGCTGTCTGGGTGAGGCCGGGCTGGTGGGTAAGACCGTGGTGCTCACCGGCGCGATGATCCCCTTTGCGTTTGGCTCCTCCGATGGCCTGTTCAACCTAGGGGCCGCGCTGGCGTTTGCCCAGAGCCTGCCCCCGGGCGTCTACGTGGCCATGAATGGTCGCTGCTTCGATTGGAACAACGTGCGCAAAAATAAAGACACCTGCGAGTTCACCACACTCATTGCGTAGGTGGCACATGCGGCCTGGGCGCGCGTTGCGGCAGCAGCAAAGGTGTATGACAAATGGCGCGACGCAGTGGTCGACGGCCTATGGCCACGGGGGATCTATCGGTACAATCAGCAGTGTGCTGACATTGCAAATAACGGTATGCGCGCTTAGCGGGAGGTTCTCATGGGCATCACGGTGACGCCAAACGATGCGGTTTATCTGCGTTCTATCGACACCGACCACGATAACGTCGTGCGTCATCCAGAAGCCAAGGCTGCGCTCGTAGGTCACGTCAGTGATGGCGAAGAGACCTTCACGTCCGCAGCGCAGCGTGAGGCCGGTGTCAGTCGCGAGGTCGCTCAGGCCATTCTGACTTTAGGCACCAACCCCGCGAGCGCGCCATTGCTCGTGCCCCCGGCCATGAGCCAAGGTCCGCAGTGGCATCCAGGTTGGTTTGAGCTGGGCGCCGCCAAGCTCACGTACGCTGGAAAGCAGGGCGCAGGCCACGTGGCATTGCATTTAGAAGATAAGGGCGGCAACCGCATGGCGCTGGATGTGCGTGCTCATGGCGCATGCACGGTGACTTTTGAGATGGCAACGACACGCGCGGTGGCCTTGGGGCAGGCCAGTCCATCTCAGGAGCCACAGCGTACCACCCGGGTGACTCGCGAGGGGGCAGCTCAGCTCGTGGCGTTAATTGAACGTCGCATTGACGTGGATGCTGCGGCGCTTTCGCTTGTCTCGGTGCCGAGTGTGAAGGGCGACGGCAGCCACGAACCGCCCAGCCATCGGACATTTATCGATCCCAGCATGCGCGACGCTGCGCGCGCCGCGGTGAAGATCTTGCAGAGCCTTCGTTAGGCGCCTCGACCTCTCCCTCGAATGTTTGTGTGCTCTGCCCAGATCTTGTCGGGTGCGTGCCTTACATGCAAATGGGCCCTGTGGGCGCATCGCATACGCAACCGCCACCTGAGGCGGGCAATGGCCCACAGCAATTACGGTGCAGCGCAGGTGCATTAGCAGGAGAAGAGCCTGTGTTAGTAAGGCTCAGCCTTGTCCGCTCGGCACACGACAAAGGTGGTGTCACCGGTCCAGAGGATCTCGGCATTTCGCATCTGGGTGAATGTGAGAATCACGGCCACAGTGGCTTGCCCTTCGTCTGCCGGGCCATCAGTCAGACGCATTTGGCACGCGACGTCGTGGTCATGGCCCGCATTCTTGAGGGCGTTCTTGCCTGGGGGCGGCTCGGCGTTGCGTAAGGCCTCCGCATCCTCCGGCAAAAGCACCGTAGCTTTGCCGCCGTCCAAGATGGCTTTGAGCAAGCGGGTGCGCGGCTGCGCCATATCTACCGGTGCACTGAACTTGTTCACCACGGTGACGTTGCTCAATATCGGGTCCGCCTCTGTGGTGGCATTCTCCGTCCACAGTTGCTTGGCCACGTCGTGGCTCCAGGCGGCAAAGGCATCGAGCCCTGCCGTGGTCCAGCGCGCTTCGACTTCGTGGGGCTTCTTGCTGGGCAACAGTCGTACGTGACACGGGCGTTCGACGGTTGCTGGCGCCGCGGTTGGCCCTGAGCGCTGCGACCCAGCGACGCAACTGACGAGCAACAACAACGACATACTCGCCCCACCGCTTGGGCTACACCTATGCATGAACGCCATGCGCGGGGGCTTATCATCTAACACGGGGAGGAGCGAGTTGTTGGTCGTATCGAACACAGCGTGGCTTGACTAAGATCTTGCGCTGCCCAGAGTGCTAAGCGAACGCGGCAAGCTCTTTGGTGACATCTCGACCGATGCGTTTGGCAAACTCCGCGGCATCATCGAGCTGCTCGCGCTGTGCCCGGCGGTCTTCTGGGGCAGGCAACGCGGCCGCAGCAGCAAGACAGGTGTCGACGCCTTGCGAATAGCCAAGTCTCTCTATTTCGACCTCGACCCGTTCAAACGCTTGTTCAAGCCGTTCTCGCGTGGTGTTGGCAAAGGGGGTGGCGGCATCGCTGAGCGCGGTCGAAATTTCAGCTAGAGTTTGTTCAGCGGCGAACAGCTCCATACCCATCTCACGTGCCAAACCGTGGCTGGCGAAATCGCGCGCCGTGCCAAAAATGGCCTCCAAACAGCCCGCCACGGAACAATCGATGATACGAGCGGCCGCTTCCGTGACTGTCTTGCTGTCGCTGCCGGCTGCGCGCTGAGCATCGTCGAGGGCCCTTGCGGCACTCACGGGGCGGCCTTGGTCTGCGAACTGCTCAGCCTCGGCCAGCCTCTTGGCTGCTTGATACTCAGCATTGAGTGCTTTCGGGTGGCTTCGGACCGGCGCGGCCTTCGTCGAACGCGCGTGCCTCGATGAGGTCGGTGGTGCCTGCAGGTTGCGCGTGGCGGTGGAGGGGTGGGGACTCGCAGTTACATCAACGGTGACGGGTTGCGCCGAATGAGAGACGGGAGTCGCAAGAGTCGCCGTTTGCTTTGGGCTCGCCTGTGTTGGCGCTGTTGGGAGGTCCGCTCTGACGAGGTTCGTCTGCATCTGCCCGTTGACTCTTACGCTCATTGTCGCCTTTCCATTCGTCGTCGAGCTGCTGCTCTGGACGGCGTGCAGTATTGCTGCTTGATGGACGCTTGGCAAGGTGCAAGGCAGCCCCTGTAAGCAGCCCGTGCCATTCTCCAAAGCGGGTGTTGGCGCTGTGTGCCTGTTTTACTGTCACCCACCCCACGTTCAGCCTGCACGATTTATGATAGGGTCGCGCCATGTCGTGCCAAGCGCTCCTGTTCACCAGCCTCATGCTGATGCCCTTGGGATGCCACAACGCAACATCTGCGTCGGAGTGCCCCAACGACCAGCTCGTCCCATCGACCACTTGGGACGGCGTGTTGCCTACCTTGGGCGAGGTTGTGAGCCTCACCACGTCCCAAGGCAACGCGCACGGCGAATTGGTGGCCATTTACGACCGGCGCCTTTGGTGGAACGACGCCAGCCTCGACGTGCAGTTGGCGCTCTTTGATGGTGCGCGCCTGGCACAGTATCCGGCCGATGCTAGTTTCAGCATGCCGCTTGCGAGCACCCTCTTAACTCTTACCAGTACGCCGCTGGATCCAGGCACCGAAAGCTACCGCGCAACTCTGCGTCGTAAGGGCTTGCTTCTTAAGCGCAGCCCACTAACCGGTGTGCAGCACGTGTTAACCGCCCATGATAGTTACCACTTAGAGGAGAACGGCTACGGCGACTACGCCTACGACCTGGTACGCACGGACGCCACAGGTCGTCGTTACCAAGGCGACGGTACTCAGAACGACGATTACTACGTTTGGAATGCCGAGGTGTTCCTGCCGGTCACAGGTACCGTGATCGACCTGGTGACAGACGTTCCAGATAATCTCCCCGGAGCATACCCGCTCAATGGCCCCAACAACCTCGTGGGTGTGCACTTGTTTGGCGCGTTCTACCTATATTTTCTTCACCTACAACAAAACAGCGTTCCGGCCACCCTGGCAGTCGACCAAGTGGTGCAAGCGGGCACGCTCATCGGCCGCGTGGGCAACGCTGGCGTATCCTTGGAGCCGCACCTGCACGTGGTGTTGCTTTGGTATGACGCTCTGGCCACGCCACCACGATCCTGGAGTGTGCCCTTAGAGTTTGCCGATCTGTTCACTGCCGAAACCGCTGCAGGGCCCGCTGTCTTGACTCCCTACGCGCTGCCAACGGCCGGCACCTGGATCTCCAACGCAGCCTTTTGAGCCGCCTCGAACACCCGATGCCGTGCTGTCTCTAGAGGATGCCTGCGCCGACGCCAGTGTCGTCGAATCTTCAACGTTTGCGTCTTTCCCCAAGCGTCGTGGGCAAGCACTCTTGCCAAGACCGCGAACCCTCGCCTACAAGCCGGAGCAGCCCGTTCGATCAAGGAGCGCAGCATGCGGCAGCCTTTGTTCTTCGTAGCCCTCGTGAGTCTGGCGATTGCAGGGCTGATCTCGGCGTTTGTACCGCGTGGTGCTGATGCCGGCGCACCGGGTACACTGGAAGAACAGGTGCAGGCCAACTTGGTGCGGGTCAAGATCCAAGGCGAGTGGACTGAGTTTCCGATGATGCCGCTCTCCGACCACCTGTGTCGCAATCCCGACCGGTTGTTCAAGCGCTACTGCAGCGACGACGTCGCGACGCCCTCATCACCCTGGTGAACGCTGCGCCGTGTCTTTGACACCCTTCCCAAGGCAGGTATGATCCCAGCCCATGCTGGATCGTGTCTACGCCAACTATACCTATCGTCCCTCTGAGCTGCCGCATCACTACGGCCCCAACGTACATCTGTTGGCGGACCCGGTGTTGCTTACGATGTTGGCCAAGCTGTGTCGGCCCACCACTGTGCAACCCGAGGTTACAACGCTCATTCGCGATATTTACGAAACCCTGGTGCGGGTGGTGATCTCCAACGAGTTGCCTCGCCGCGATGCCGAAATGCGCACGCGCATGTTTGCGGCCACGCCGCTCGGGGTTTGGAGCGGCAGCATCCTCGACCCGGAAACCAAGGTCGTCACCGTGAATATCGCACGCGCCGGGATGCAGCCGTCGCAGGTGGCGTTCGAGACGCTGACGCGTTTGGTCAACCCGGATGCGGTGCGCCAAGATCACATTTACATGAGTCGGGTGACTAGCGATTCTCACCAGGTGGTTGGGGTCAACGTCTCCGGCGACAAGATCGGTGGTGATGTCTCCAATGCCATCGTGTTGTTCCCCGATCCTATGGGGGCCACCGGCGGCAGCATTGTACGCGCGGCCTCGATGTACAAAGATATTGGCGGCGCGCCACCGGCGAAGATGATTTCGATGCATCTGATCGTGACGCCAGAGTACCTGAAGCGTTTGCAACGTGACTGCCCGGAGATGCAGGTCTACGCCGTGCGTTTGGATCGCGGCCTGTCACCACCCGAGGTGATGGCGTGTGAGTTGGGTGAACGGTGGGATGAAGAACGCGGTTTGAATGAGCGCCAGTACATCGTGCCCGGGGCTGGTGGCCTCGGTGAGATCTTGAACAATAGCTATGTCTGAGGTGGGCCTGTGAGCGAAGCACCTAACAGGTGGGACCACGACGTTGAGGTGATGATCGATGCCGAGCGGATTGCGGCGCGTACGCGCGAGCTTGGTCAAGAGATCACCGCTTTTTACAAAAACAGCCCGGTCTGCGTGATCAGCATCCTTAAAGGCAGCGTGATCTTCGCGGCCGACTTGGTCCGCGCGTTGGATCTGCCGCTGTCGATGGAGTTTGTCGGTATTTCGAGCTACGGCAACGAAACCGAATCGAGCGGTGTGGTGCAAATCACCGCAGATCTGACGCGCTCGATCGAAGGTTTGGACGTTCTTATTGTCGAGGACATCATCGATACCGGCCTGACGATGCGTTACCTGCTAGAAAATCTCGCCACGCGACACCCAAAAAGTCTGCGGGTGTGCACACTTTTGCACAAACCCGAAGGCGCGCGCGTCAAGGTGCCTATGGATTGGGTCGGCTTTACGATTCCCAACGCCTTTGTCATCGGATATGGCCTAGATTACGCCGGGCTCTATCGTAACCTGCCCTACATCGGGGTCTATCGTGGGCCGACTTCTGAAGACTGAACAAGGCAAAGCCGGCACGGTGGTCGTGGTGGTGCTGTTGTTTGCCGCCATGGGTGCGGCGGTGGTTTACCTGATGTCCGACATCAACGGTCGGCTCTACCGCGTGCGCCCTGTGGACGCGACGCTGGTCATCGAGAAGGGGCGCAAGTTGCCGTGGGGTTTTGCGCCGTATGTGCCCAGCACGCCGGAGTTGGCTGCCGCCTACGCGCCCATCCCCTTACCCGCGGGCGAGACGCTCCCTGCCATTGAGGTCTTCGAAGATCGTAGCGATATCGACCGCACGCTGTTTGGGCTGATGGCTGGCTGGGCCAAGGCTCGGTTTGGCGCGAAGGACGCGGCGCAGTTGGAGCAAGCCCGGCTCTATATGGAGCGCCTGCGAATTCTGCCCGGGCTCTCCGAAGAGCAACGGCGTGAGCTTGCGCGTCTGACGGCCGACATGGCCTTGGGCGAGGGTCGGCGTTTGTTGATCGACTTGGAGGCCCGCTTGGTGGACGCCGCTGCTCAATTTACGCGCGCGCGTGAGCTTGGTGCCACCGACCCGATCGAAGTCGAGCGCTTGAGTCGCGAAGTTGCGCGCCTGTTGGCGACGCTCCGGAATCCACCCGTCGACGTTCCCGCGGAGGCGCCTCTTACAGGCAATACGGCCGCCTCCGCGCCGCCCATCCAAAAAACCAGTCTGTCCGCCCCCGGACCGCAGCCTGTGAGCACCCCGGTTGCGCCTCTGGACGTGACTCAACCCAAGCCCCCCGTGAAGCCATGACGCCGCCCCTTGGACTTGCCGTTCGCCCCGACCTGGAGCTGCATGCGCGTTACGTCCTCCTAAGCCAGTGGGCGGCCGAGCGCCGCGTGTTGGATATTGGTGGCGACGCCAAGAGCCTGCTGCTGTTGGCCGAAAGTGGCGTGGGCGAACTGTCGAGCATGAGCGTCGAGCCAGAGGTGCTCACGGCGGCCTTGGCGCAGGCCGGTGTCGAAGGTGTGGAGGTGGCGCCGCTAGGGGTACCGCCGTTCCCCTACGCCGATGCCGCCTTCGACCTGATCATTTGCCATGATTTACCCGAGTGGCTCAAACAGCCCGAGCCCTGGGCCGATGAGCTGCGTCGGATCCTCGATCCGGCCGGCTATCTGGTGGTCGCGGTTCCCAACCCCACCGGTCATAGCCTGAGCGAACTGTGCGGGATGCCGCTCGCGTCGTCGTTCACCTACGAGCAGGTGTTCAAGAAGTTGTCGCAGCGGTTTGGCCAACTGACGCTGTTTGGTCAGTCGCCGGTGGTCGGGCACCTATTTTTTGATTTTGAGTCTGACGTCGATGAGCCGGGTTTGGCGTTTGATCGCACGCTGCTCCCTGACGAAGGCGAAGCCCCCGCCTGGTACGTGTTGCTGTTTGGCCCCGAAAAGCAGCGCCGCGACGATCTCACCATCGTGCAGTTGCCGTTTGCGACCTTGGCCGAATCGCTCGCTGGCCAAGCGCTGGATGTCCCCCAACTCTTCGACGCACCGCCCATTGATCAGGAGGCTGTCAAGGCTCAGGCCGAGGCCCTGGCGCTCGCCCAGCAAACGCTCGCGGCGCGCGATGCCGAATTGGCGGCTGTGCGTGAGGCGCTTGCGGCTCAACAGCAGGCGCTCATCGATGCGCGTGAACAAGCGGCCAAGCAGGAGCAAGAGCTCACCGACGCGCTGAATGGCCGCGATCAAGAGAACCAGACGCTTGAACAAACGTTGGCGGACGTTCGGGCTGAGCTCGCGAACCGCGAGCTTGCGTACCAGGCCACCACAGAGCAAGTGACGCAAGCGCACGAAGAGAACGCGCAGCTTCATAAGACGCTGGCAGAGCGCGATGTCGCATTGGCCGCCGCCGCCACCGCCGCAGAAGAGGTGCAGCGTCTAGGCGACCGCCTGACGGAGACTGAGGCGCATCTGGCAAGTGTCAACCTGTCGATGACGGCGGCCGAGCAAAAGACCGACACGTTGCAGGCTGAGCTGCAACAGGTCGAGCAGGCATATAGCACGGCCCAGGCAGAGCGCGACCAAGCGCTCGCGCGCTTGCAGCAGGCTGACGAGGAGCATGCCGAACAACAGGCCCAAGAACGCGATGTCGTCAGTGCGTTGGAGAAGGATCTGGCCGGCGCTCATGAGGAACTGCGTCAAGTTCGCTCCACCCTTGAAGCACGCGAACAGGCCTTGGCTCAAGCTCATGCCGAACGCACACAAACGGCCGATGAGCTGCAGGCGCGCGTGCACGCAGCGGAGAGTCGCTGCCAAGAGTTGCAAGGCGAACGCGAGCGGGTGCAACGCGAGCTGAACGACGCGCTGGAGCAAGAGCGCACCGAGGCCCAGGCTGCGTTGGAGCAGACGCGACTTGAGGCGCACGCTGAGCTAGAGCACCAGCAGAACGCTGCGCAGGCCGAGTTGCTTCGAGAACGGAGTGAGCGCCAGGCGCAACAGGAAGAGCAGGCGGCGCGCACGGAGCGGCTTGAGCGCGAGTTGCATCTCCTTCGGGAAAATCTGGAGAAGGCGCGCGTCGAGGCCGAGGAGACCAAGGCGTCGCTGGCCGATGAGCTGCGCGCGGTCAGTGAGGCCCATGTGGCCTTGCAAGCGCGTCTGGCCGAACGGGAGCAGGCCTACACCGACGCCGAAGCCGAAATCGACCGGGCCCATGCTGAAACCGAGTCGATGCGACAGCAATTGGAGTCGACGGGGCATGCCGTGCAGGACGAGCTTGCGACCGTGGCCAAAAACCTCGAACTCGCGATGGCTGAGCGTGAAACGCTGAAGGCCAACCTCGCCGCGCTAGAAGCAGGCCACGAGGAGAAGTTGCGGGTCCAGCTCGCGGTCCTGGAGGCCACGCAAGCGCAGGAAGCGAGGCTTACCGCCGACCTCGAAAAGCTTACGGTCGAGGGGGGCCGTTTGCGCGAGGAGCTTGTGCAGATGCAATCGGTTGTTGAGCAGGAGCAGGCCCAGGCGGCCCAGGCTCTGGCCGCGGCGCGCGAAGAGCACGAGAAGCAACTCTTGCAAACACAACAGGCCCTTACCGAGGCGTTGCAGGCGCGCACCTCCGAGTTTGAAACCACGGCGCAGGCGTTGGTGTCGACCCAGGCGCTGCTCAATGAGCAGGGGGGGCGGGTTCAGGATCTCACGGACGCGGCGGCCCGTCAGGCCAAGGATCAACAGTCGTTGGAAGAGCAGATCCGCGACCTGATGGAAGAGGCCAGCGCGGCGCAAAAGCGCGAGGCTTCTCTGCAGCAGTCGCTTGAAGCAGCTCAAGCCACGGCGGCGCAAACCTCCGGCTTGCAGCAACTTGAAACACAACAAGCCGAGGCGCTACACCTGGTCACGGCGGAGCGCGATGCGGCGCGTGCTGAGCTTCAGGAGGTGATGGCCCGTGAGGAAGCCAAGGCTGATGCACTGCGGCAGGCTCAGGCGCGTGCGGAGCAGTTTTTAGAAGAACTTTCGAGCCTGAAGATGCGGCACGCAGATTCGGTGGCAGAGCGCAATGCGTTGGCCGCGGAGGTACAGCGTCTGACTGATGCGATGCACGATCGCGCGGCGGAGCCTACTCCCAAGCCGTCCGAGGCGTCTGCCGCAACAAAAACCCTTGTTCCTAACACTCGGGATGCCATGAGTCGACCTTTGGAGCAGAGTTTGGCCGATATTGAAGATCTTATTGCCAGCTCAGTACCCCCTTCACAGAACCGCCGTTAGCGTCTAAGAGAGCGTCCGTGCGAGAGCTAAACGTAGATTGGACTGCAATCCACAGCGCCTTCCAGATGCCCGTTCCGGATGTGCGCTGTTATTTGTCACTTGTTGACGGCTCGGTCATGAAGCTGCCGCCTGGAGATCCAGGCCTAGCGACCGTCCAAGCCCATGCAAGTGATTTCGTGCTCATCGAGGCGATCCCGTCGCGCATCCAGTATCAATGGGTGGACGAGTTCGCGGTGACCGTGGATGACCCTGTGCTCAAGGGTCGTATCGTGGCCGCCATCAACGGCAAGGGCGCCTTTCGGCGCTTTAAAGATATCTTGCTGACGAGCCCCGATGAGCGTCGCCGCTGGTTCGAGTTTCGCGACCAGAAGATGCGGCAGCGCATCATCGAGTGGGTGCGCGAAGCTGGCATCGAGCCGCAAAACGAGCCGCCGTGGACCGAGGGTGGCGCCGCTGCACCGGTGAAGCCGCACAACGAGCCGCAAGAGATTGAAGCGTTGCGCGACTATCTGATCGCCTGGTTTGACGGCAAGAACGTCGACGCGCTGTCGCCGCTCGCGCTTGAGGCGTTGGCCACTGAGCTTGGGCATAAGTTTTATATCAAGCAGCTCTTGGGCTAGGCCTGTCCGACGCTCATTTGTGGGTTGATGCCGCCTCATTGCCGGCCGCCTGCATCCCTGGCATTCTAACCGACAAGCGACAAGTCCGATGGCATCTGGCGAGCGCGCTGGAGCGTTGGGCGTACTGAGACAATTCGTAAGGGTGTGGCGCCTGCCATGGTGGGGTGCCGCAGGCTCAATTCAGATGGTCGGGCCGCCATCTGCCGAACGCACGCCGTACACGTGCTCGGACAGGAGCCCTTCGATGTCGACCGAACAACAACCTCCGCGCAGTTGGATGGAGCGCCACGCAGCGATCTTGTTGCCTTTGGGGATGCTTTTATTTTTGGTGGTGGTGGTGGCGCTGGAGCGGTGCTTGTAGGCGCTACTTGCGTGGGGCTTCGCCGCCGCCCGCTTGTGCTGCTTCCATGCGGCCGCCTCGTTTGATGGCATCCGCGGCGAACTGGCCCTTCGGATCGAGCGCCAGGTAGACGCTGCAGGCTTCCTTCGCGCTCGGATCCTTTGGACCCAAGCTCCGGCACATGTAGTAGTGGCACTCCGGGTAGAAGCGATACTGCTCGACGCCGGTGTTGAAGCACTCCTGCGCTTTGTCTTTGTCCTTGGTTTCGTCGTAGCTGATGCCCAACTCACACCACAGTTTGGCCGTCATCTCGGGGCCAATGGCCGGTGCCTGTTCCATGAACTTCATCAGGTGCTCGACGCTTTTCGGTTTGCGTGCCGAGTCGCGGTACGAACGCGCGATGCCGATGGCGGCCTGGCCTAACATGTCGGCGGGAGCGTCTTCCGGTACGGCCTTGTAGGCGGCGATGGCGTCGTCGTATTTCTTGCTGGCATACAAGAGGTCGGCGGCCAACAGCTTCAACTCGGGATCCTTCGGGGCAAATTGTGCCGCGCGATCCAGCGACGCCTTGGCTCCTGCGGCATCCCCCACGCGGATCTGGGCGTCGCCGAGTTTTTTGAAGTAGCGCACATTGTTGGCGTCGGCTTGGGCAGCCTTGCGCAGGTTGTCCACGGCCTCCTTGAACATGCCCAATTTCAACTGCTGCACGCCACGCCCGTAGAGGAAGCTGGCATTGTCTGGTTGAATCTTGAACGCCTCTTTATAGTCGGCGTCGGCCTCTGTCAGTTTGCCCTGCCACTGCAAGAGCTGCGCACGCGCAAAATGAGCCTTGGCCGCGATCGGCGGTGAGATTTCATCCTTGGGCAACACGAACACCTTCTTGAGACCATTGGTGATTTCAGTCTGCAACTCGCGCAGGCCGATGCCACGGTCCAGGTCGGTGAGCGCTTTGCCAATCAGCGCATCCGGGTGATCTTTGCTGTTCTGTTGCGCCTGCGCGAAGAACTTGTCGGCGTTCGACCAGTCTTCCAATGCATAGTAGTACCAACCCAGGTAGACAAAGGCGCGCACTTGGTTGACGAGCAGCTGGCGCATGCGGGCCATCTGCTTCTGCAAGTCGCGCTCGTCCGTTTTCGCGGCGGTCATCAAGCGGAAGGCTTCCAACTCGACCAGCGGACCGGAGCCGCCTTTATCCATCACCGCTTTGGTTTCGGCGATGCCCTTGTCGTAATCTTTCTCAAGGTAGCGCACCAACGCGCGCGCGGCCACGCGGAACTCGGTGTCTTCCTTTTGTGCGTTCTCGGCGCGTTGCAGGTATTGACGAGCCTTGTCCAGCGCACCTTCCTCGCCGTGGTCGTTGGCCAGGATGGCGTAGGTGTAGGCCATCGCGCCCAGAGTTTGGGCGTGTGAGTCGTCGATCTTGAGGATGTCTTCGCCGTGACGCAACGCCACCTGGTAGCGGTTGTAGCGATCCTCATCCATCGCGATCTTTAGCTCGCCGTACAATTTATTAATTTGCCGGGTATTCTGGCCTTTGTAGTATTGCCAGAAGATCAGCGCCGCTGCGATCGCGAACACGCCCAACGCCACAAAGATCGTCGTCTTGATGGAGCCGGTGTTCTTCGGCACGAAGCCCAAAATCGTCAGACGCCCGGGGCCAGCTGTTTCGACCTCCGATTGCGAGGCATCATGGGCAAAGCCCAAGGCCTCTTGCGAGAAGAAGTCGCTGACGTGCTCCAATTTTGGAGCAGCCTCAGCTGGGGCCGCTGGTACTGCAAACCCTGCGGGTGCGTTCTGGGCCACAGCCGAGGGCTGACCCATCGGCGTTTGCGGCATTCCAAAGGCGGGTGGCTGCATGCCCGGCACCATGTTGGGTTGACCCCACGGCTGTGGTGCACCCGGCTGGCCAAACGCCTGTGGCGCATGCGGCGCCATTGCGGGCGGACGCATCGCCGAGGGCAACGGCTGCATTGGCGGCCGGACTTGCCCTTGCGGCATCGCATACCCTTGCGGTGGAGCCGCCGGTGGCCGAGCCAGCGGTGGCGCCTGCATGGGCGGCGGTGCTTGAGGGGGAGCCATCACGGGCGCCGGAGCGCCCATCCCCAACTGTTGCAGTAATCCGCGCGCCAGTGCCCGGGTGGGGTCACTGCCGACGGCCTGTTGCAACAGCGGCACGGCTTCTTGTTGCCGGCCCTGTTTGATGAGCACTTGTCCCAGCATTTCGAACGCCAACGGGTTGTTT
>JAKLEG010000009.1 GCA_022703175.1 Myxococcota bacterium
CCAGGCCTGTGCAAAGCAGCACAGCGCCACGGCGCAGATCGGATTTTTTCTGTTTAGGAGGGGACAACAGCTCGGGCGGAATGGTGGCACCCTTTTCCACCATCAAGCGCAGCGTGACTTGGCGCTCTATCTGTTGGCGATGCCCCATCACCATGCCAAAGGCCATCACGAAGCCCAAAAACCCAAAAAAGATCAGCGGCACCAGAATCGGCGCCAGCGTTTCACCCCAATCGGGTTTCGCGCGGCGCTCTTCGCGGGCCTGCAACACCGCGGCGATCTGTTGTGGCTCCAAGCGCTCCAAAACCTCTTTCGGTAGACCCTCGCGGTTGGGACGATGCATTGTCTCCAACACTTCGGTGAGTTGCTCGGCGCTCAGCTTCTCTACGATCTCTTTGGTGAGCCCTTCAGTGACGGCGCGGGCCTTCACAACATCCGCATTTTGTTTGGAAGAATCGATTGCAGCGTCGACCACGGCGCCAGGCGCTTCGGCCCAGGCCGGGATGGCGACGGTCAGACACACAGCGGTTAACCACAACCTTTGCATCGCACCACTCCAGGTTTCATGAGCCGGGGGGATCCGGCTTCATAAACTAAGACCGCGCGGAGGACCGTTTTGGATTCAACTATTTCACAGAGTGCCGGTTAGGCGGGTTTGGGGGCAATCACGGCACGGTCACGCCCTGCTTGCTTGGCCTGGTAAAGCGCGGCATCGGCTCGCCGCATCCAGGCATGATGTTGTTCTCCCGGCACCAGGCTCGTCGCGCCCACCGATACGGTCACGGTGATTTTTGCGCCCATCGCCTCGATGCTGAGCTTGCGTACGGCCATCAGCACACGCTCGCTGAGCAACTCCAGGCTTGTTGGCAGCGCGTCGGCCGCAATGATCGTAAATTCTTCGCCACCGTAGCGTGCCACAAAGTCCCGTTCGCGAGGGAAGGCGCGCACGCAAATGTCGGCCACAGCCTTGATGACTTGATCGCCCACCGGATGTCCGTAGGTGTCGTTCACCCGCTTGAAGTTGTCGATGTCCACCATCAGGAGCCCGGCGTCCTGGCAGGTGAGCGCCGATAGGCAGGCGGTGCGCTCAAGGCGCTCATCTAGGGCCGTGCGGTTGAAAAGCTTGGTCAGCGGGTCGAGCGCCAAGGCCTGTCGTGTCTGCGCCAGTTCTTCGTGGATGGTCTGGATCCGTTCACGCAGCGATGCCACCTGTTGGGCCTCACGGCTGCGGCGCTCTTCAATCAGGTGATGCAGCTTGTCGACGGTGGCGTGCGCCTCGCGTTTCAAGTCGTCCACTGAGCCGGAGTTCACGGTGCGTTGTAGGCGTAGCAGTTGCTCGGTGGCTTCGCCGTCAGAGGCCCGATCGGACAACACGGCCGAACCCAGTTGCCCGACCAACAACCATAGCACCGAGCGTAGGTCGGTTAAGGTCCGGCGCACATAGCCTGCTTCGCGCTTGCGGAACTGCGCGACGAAGCGTCGCAAGGCCATAAACTCGCGTCGGCGCGCGGGCTCGTCGGGATTTTCGGGGCTGGGGGCCAGCACCAGGATGTGGCGCGACCAGGCGCCAAAAGTCGCGCGGATTTTCTCCTCGGTTTCTTCGGCTACGGCAAAGGCATCTTCACCCAGGTGGCGCAACAGTTGGCCCAATGTTTCCAGTGCGGCGTCCGGTGCCTCCTCGTGGGCCGAAAGATGCGGCTCCGGCTTGTCGGTTGGCACGAGTGGCTCAGGGGGCTCTGGCTCTTGGGGTCCGTCACCACTGCCTTTACTGCCGCGAAACAGTTTGAGCATACAACTCCCCCGCGTGGCCAACCCCACGGCGGTCACCTAACGCTAATATGTGCAGCCATGGCACAAGACGAAAGGTGCACACTGGAAGCGTGCGAGCGACAGTTTCAGAAGCGAGTAGAAAGGAGGAGAGGAACGGCAGCGAAGGTCGTTAGACCTGGGTGTTCATCGTCTGCTTGATGCCACTCGTGGCCTTTTCGACCACTTTGCTTGTGAGCTCCAGCTCTTGCGAGAAACGATAAACGCCAGCCTGCATCGCCAGCAATTCAGCCGGGCCCCATTGGCGACCTGACATCGCCATATTCATGATTTGCGACATCTTGTCTTGGCCGCCGATCAGCTTCTGCAACATATCGCCCAGCTTGGACTCTTCAGCCTTGGCCGTCGCACCTACGCGGGTGGAGGGGAGGCTGGCATTTACCTTGGCTTGTTGCAGCACCTTCGTGGAGTCTTGCGCTGCCGTGACATGGTTCGTGGCTTGCACGCCGCTCGGAGCTTGCGTGGACTGATTTTGCATCACCTGGTCAAAAGAACCGACGCCACCAGGTTGTGAGGTCTTATCGAGCTTTTGGAGGTCTTGCTGCGAGTTCTGCAGCTCTTTCATCAACTCCGCAGCTGCTTTGCCGATACCGCCACCACCAGTAGGATCCATCATCGGGAACCTCCATCTATGTTAAGCCGTGTCAGAGTCACGGCGGTTCAAAACGGGTAGATACACCTCACCCTGTTCACTTAAGACATTATCGCATATCGTAAGCCGCGGTTGTGAATTTTTCCTAAAGTGTAAAGTCCAAGCAACTTCATGTAGTTAAATCAATAAGATGAAGGTTTCAGACCTACATTTAGCAAGGGTCGTCGAGCGTTTGAGCAACGGCCATGACGGAGTGAAGTCATGAAATACGGTGTGTTGATTTGTGCTCTCATCGGCGCGAGTGGGTGCGGGGGTGACGACGGTAGCACCACACGGGAGCCTAAAAGGTCCGGTTGTACGGTTGGAGCAACCACCGTCTACCTAGATGCCGACGGGGATGGTTTCGGAGTTCCCGAGGTTTCCGCCACCATGTGTGGTGTCAGCGCTGGTTGGTCTGCCAACAGTGACGACTGTGACGACGCTTGTGCGAGCTGCTATCCGGGCGCCAGCGAAATTTGTGGTGATGGTTTGGACAACAACTGCGAAGCGGGCGCCGACGAGCGTTGCGAATGTGCGGCCGGGGACCAGCAACCCTGTGGTGTTTCGGCCGTAGGCGAATGTCGTATGGGCACGCAGAGTTGCGTGGATGGATTGTGGGACGCCTGTAGCGGCGACGTCGCGCCCAAAACTGAGTTGTGCAACAACAAAGACGACAACTGTGACGAGCAGGTAGATAACAACGCCGTCTGCACGTTGGCCAACGCCACCTCAAGCTGCATTGCTGGTGTCTGCGCGATCACCACGTGCAGCGGCGATTACGACGACTGCAACAACACAGCGAGCGACGGTTGTGAGGTCAATTTGGCGGCCGACGTTCACCATTGCGGTGACTGCACGGCTAGCTGTGCAGTGGGCTACTGTGTGCAGCGGGGATGCCAGAGCGTGGGCGCCATCGCAGCGGCGCGTAAGCACGTCTGCGTCATCAAGATGACCGGCGAGATCTATTGTTGGGGGGCCGGGTGGTACGGCCAACTCGGCGATGGCAACGAAGGCGATTCTGTGCGCACCGTCACGTCTCCGGTAAAGGTCGCGGGCATCGATGACGCTATGATGGTCAGCGCGGGCGACGATCATACGTGCGCAGTGCATAGCGATGGCACGGTCAGTTGTTGGGGCGACGCCTCGGGCGGTCGTCTCGGGGATGGCGAATACAGCGGCACCCGCAGCACACCGTTCCAAGTTCCTGATTTCACAGACGTTGTCGCCGTCTCGACGGGCTATGATTTTACCTGCGCACTCAAGAGCAGCGGCTCGGTCTTCTGTTGGGGTTACAACGGCTACGGTCAACTCGGCGACAACAGCGACATGGAGTCGGCCACGCCGGTCGAAGTTATGGGTCTTTCAGATGCCATCATGTTGAGCGCGGGGGGTATGCATGTCTGTGCCTTGCGGGCCGCGGGTACCATCGTCTGTTGGGGGAAGAACGATAGTGGCGAACTGGGCAATGGTACCAAGGACGACAGTTTTGCACCTGTCCAGGTTACGGGGATCGCCGATGCCACGATGATCGCTTTGGGGTATGGGCATTCATGTGCGCTACGCGCCAACGGCCACGTCTCCTGCTGGGGTAACAACTGGGGCGGCATGGTCGGTAACGGTCAGTCGGACGAGGACAACCCCGCGCACCCAACGCCGGTGTCGGTGGTTTCGTTGACCAACGCCGTGAGCATCGCCGCTGGCGAATCCTCTAGCTGTGCTCTCTTAGGGGACGGCACGGCCAAGTGCTGGGGCAACGGCGCTTACGGCTCGCTCGGGAATCACGACACGCTTTGGACCGGCACGCCCACGTTGGTTCAGGACGTCACGGGCATTCGTGAAATCGAGGTTGGCAACTACTACACCTGCGTGCGCGACGCGACTGCCGCGGTGAAGTGCTGGGGCAGTAACGCTTGCGGTCAGTTGGGCAACGGCGAAACCGACACCTGCAGCGGCATTGGCTCGGTCGAGGTCTACGAGATGAGCCCGGTAACGGTATTGACGTTGTAGTTCGGCGGGGGGAGGGTGTGGCGCCGGACCGTGGCGCCACGCCACCTTAGGTGGCGAGTTGAGTTTCTAGCAATCGATGTAGTTTCTCAATGACCCGGGCATGGAGGCGACTTGTCCAACTCTTGGAAAGTCCAAGTTTTTCGCCTACTTCCTGCAGGCTGAGCTCCTTGTAATAGTACATTTCCAGAAGCCCGCGCTCCTGGTCGTTCAGTTTCTTGATGGTTTCGCGGACCAAGGCGCGCGCCTGCTCCAGCCCAAGGCTTTCGTCGGCGATGACGTTTTTGTCATCCTTGATCTGCATCCCTTCGGCGCCGTCGATGGTAGTCAAGTAGACAGCGGCCAAACCCTGTACGGCCGACGCCAGATCTTCTACCGCGTGCTCAAACGGGTTCTCAGGCTCCTCGGTGCCAGCTTCGCGGGCCGCTGCTACCTGAGACAAGTACTCGTTGGCGCGCTCCTCAAAGCGAGCCTTGGCGTACTCGGTCCGGCTCATCCACCCCATGCCGCGCAGGCCGTCGTAGATGGCGCCGCGGATGCGGTAGTAGGCGAAGGTCATAAAATTGGCGCCAAACTGTGGATCGAAGCGGTCGGCGGCCTCGAACAGGCCGATCATGCCGTATTCCACTAGGTCTTCAAAATCGATCTCTTTGGCAACCGTTTTCTTAATCTTGCCAGCGATTGAGCGCACAAACGGCGCGTACTTGTCAGCCAGGGCGCGCCGGTCTTTCAAATCGGGCATGGCATTGTCGGCCACAATGGCTTCCGGCGACGGACCGTCCTCGGAGACGCTCTTCACAGGTACTTTTCCTGCTTTGGGCGGCGGCGTTTTTTGACGCTCGGTTGTGGTCTTGGTCATAGCCGTCTCATCGCGCTCACGTGAGCGTCATCTTGCGGGCCCCTTCGGTGACTTCATCCACCAGTTGGGCCAAGACGGGGGAGCCGTCGAGTTGGTCGCCGATCAAGTCGTAGATCTTCTCTAAATCCTTTTCGTCGGCTTCATCAAACACTTTGCCAAACTTCTTGCTGCGCAAGATCGCCTTGGCAAACATGCGTGCACGCATGCGGCGATCGGCGTTGGGTGCCTTGCGGAGCATACCGGCGAACGCTTGGGCCACTTGGTACAGGCCTTCATTCGAGAAGATCATGCCCGGTACGGCCTTCTTGCCGGCCATGGCCTGCAACTGCTGAGCAAGTTGCGGCGCGACCCGTTGAAACGAGTCGACGACCTTGGCTTCTTTGGCCGCACCCGGATCCTTGGCGCGGGCCGCGGCCTCTTGGGTTTTGGCGTCTGCCGCCTTGTCCACCGGGGCTTGCGCGGCGATTTCGGCTTTTCCAGGTGGCTGATTGCCACCACCGATGCGTGTCATCGTAGGCTCACTCCTTCGCGGGGTTGATGCTCAACCAAAGACGCCCAAATCGAAGGCCTCTTTGAGTGAGCGCGCAAACGCCCCTGCCGAGCCATCGGGATCCAGCTCGACGGCCTTGTCAATTTCGATCAGGGCCTCTTTCGGTTTATGCAAAAAGAACAGGGTCTCGGCCACCGAGGCGTGTGCGGCGGCCGAACCAGGGTTGAGCTTTAGCGCTTCTTGGTGCGATTTGAGCGCCGGGTTGAAGCGACCCATTGCGAAGAACAGATGTCCCAACGCCATGTGTGGGACTTCGCTGTGCGGAACCAGTGCGGCCACCCCTTGGAAGACCTCTTCGGCCTCCTTGTTTTTGCCCAGCTCCATGTACAGGTAGCCAGCCTCGAGGAGTAGCACGACGTCCTTTTGCATAACGGGCACAATGCCATTGACGACAGTGTCGTTGCTCATGGGTGGGGACGATATAACGAAATGTTGAGGGAGGAAAAGAAAAACGCCGCGACCCTTTGACGAGCCGCGGCGTTTTGTGGGGCCACTTTCGACCGAAGTCGCTTAACGACTACCGCACGTTGTTGATGGCGTTCTTCGCCGTGTCGTGCTTGGTCTTCATGATGTTGGACAGCGTCGTGAACTGGCGGTTGTCCGCCTGCATCTTCTGCTGCAACATCAGGTACTGCATATTGAAGCTCATGTTCATCTCTTGCATCTGCTTCGCAGCCGCCATCGTCGAGTCGACGCCGGTGCTGCCGGTGGCGCCCGTGGCTGCCGTGCTACCGCCAGAGATGCTGCCCGTCATGCCGGAACTGGCGCTCAAGCCACTGGAGTTGAGCCCCGTGGCGCTGCCCGATGTCATGCCCGCGGCAGAACTCTTGAGCGAACCCACGCCCGTGACGGCAGCGGAGAGAACTGCACCACCTGGGATGAACGGCGCGGCCAGTTGGCCCGCTTGTAACACAGCGTCGGTGCCGCGAGACAAGCCTGTCGACATGACGCTACCGAAGTCAGTACGGGGCGCTTGACGAGTGCGCGCTTGATCGATTTGAACGCGAAGGCCTGTATTCTGGGTGTTGATCTTGCTGTCCATCGCAAAATCTCCTCGTTAAGTGCTTCAGTGAATGCCCTGTGGCCCAAAAACCTGCTGCTTCTGGTCTACCTTATCGGCGGCAGGTAGTTTCGGTTGAAAAAAACACAGCTCTGTTGATTTTTACGCAATATCAACCACTTGTCTGCATGCTGGCCTTGGTTTGGAACAGGTAATCCAACAGATCTGCGGTGCGCTCCACCGCCACGATCGCCTTTTTGGCTGCCGCTTTGTCCTTGTTGGTGGTCGCCTTGCTTTCAAATTCTTCAATAGAATTAATGAGTTTGCCTAGATTCTCGGACAAGGTGGCGGCGTCGTCGTGCTCCAGGATCTTTTCGATGCGGGCAAACCCGACGCTTTTGCTCTCGGGAGCAGGTGCGGGGGCCTCGGCACCTTTTTTGGCCTTAAGTACGCCAGGACGTTGGGTGTCGCCGATCTTGAAGGTTTCGAGCTTTTTGTCTGCCATGGCCTACCTCATTTAGGGAATAAGCGTGCCGTTGCAGGCTTCGGTTAGATTGTTTTGACCGTCGTCGTTGCTGTCAAAGTCGATCTGGAGCTCGTTGTCAAATCGGTTCTTGGCCCAGGCCTCGGCGGCACACAGGTTAACCTCGACCTCGGACAGGTCGACGCAGGCTGAGCGCGGGCGCAAGGCGTCGACATCGGCGTCGACAGTGAGGAACTTGGCGGCTCCGGAGTTGGGATCGAGGTTGACCGTGACCTCGGTGGTAACCGACGCCAAGGACTCCAGGCGCAAATCCACAAACCCCAATAGGTAGCCCAACGCAATGCTGGGGTTGTCTGAATCCAAGTAGCCATAGCGGAGGCCCAGCGGCCGAACGATGCCGACCGTGATCGCGTTGCAGTTACCGGTGGCCTGAAGTGTCGTGGGATCGACCGCGAGGGAGCAAGCGTCGTGACCGCCGATCTCCAGGACCGCTTCCAATGCCAGACCGAGGGCCGTACGTTCGGGGCAGCTGGCGAGCGGCATCGGTAGCGGCAGGGCAACCGCCATGGTGGCCATCTGTGACTCCGGAGTGGCCTCGCCGCAGCTCACGAGGGAGCCGGCGTAGGCACATCCAAGCATCAACAGGGGCAGGTCACGCATGATGTTGGTTCTCGTTAGGGGTTGGAGCCAAGGGCTGTGGGGTCGGGGCCCGTGACATGCAGCACCACGGAGTCACTGCGTGGCGTCGGCTTGGGATCGTCTCCCGACAGGAGCAGATAGAGCCCGAGGCCGCCCCCTACGGCGAGCACCGTTGCGGCCGTGGCCCAGAGCCAGGTTTCGCAATAAATCGGCCGATCTCGACGTTCGCAGGTGGTTTCGGCCGGCGGTGGGACGGGCTGGTTGAGCGGTGGGGCGACGGGAGGCGGTAACACCACCGACTCAGGTATGACTTGGATTTCCTCAATCGCGGGCGGCTGCTCTTCGGGCGTTGGGACGGGGGTCGGGCGATTCTCGGGTACCTGGTCGCACGGGTCGGGTGCTTTGGAGGGATCCACGCGGATCGGGTCTTCGGGACTGCCCATGCGCGCCGGGCCGTTGCCATACTCGTCAAACACCTCGATGAAGTATTCGAGGGTGCCCTTGAGTTCATTTACGTTGACGAGGGCGTGAAAGTTTACGCCCTTGGCCATCTTGGTGAAGGGCAACTGCTTCCAGTGGGACTCGCCGCTTGTGTGGTAATACAGCTTGGGATCGAAGAGCTGGGAATCATCTTCGAAGCGGGCGATGATTTCGAACGGTTTACCCTTTAGGTATTCGGCGCAGCCCTCGTGCACGATGCTAGGCATCAGGGTATCTTCGGCCCACGCGGGTTTGGGGGCCGTCACAAGCGTGACCGCCAGCAGACACAACCACAGGACAACCGGTTGGGCTGTGGCACCACGGGAGCACGAACGGACGTGGCAAGGCGGTCGATTCATAGGGACAGCTCACGTTTGCCGTGCTTTTTCGGTGTCGTCAAGTTCCGCTATCGTGCGAACCTTAGAGTCAGCTTCAGGCTGCGCTTTTCCTGGGGATTGATCAGCTCGAACGTGGAGCTGCCGGTGCTCGGTTGCGGCGCCAGTGGCGTCTTGCCGAGCCCCATCCCGCCGTTGCCGCGCACGATCGACCAAGGTTCCGAATCGATGGTGTAGGTGATTTGGTCGCCATCGATTTTGTAGCGCACCTTGACCGCGAACGGATCGGCGCTCGGGTCTCTGCCGGTGCCCAACAGGAGCTTGCCGGTGCTCTGCTTGAGTCTTAGGGCGTTGCCGGCGGCACTACCGTTGAGCAGCACTCGCAACGGTGGTGTGGTGCTGATTTGCAACACCCCTAGCCCAGTGTCTCCCGCGGACGCCTTGCTCGACATTTTGACATCGCCTGGTTCTTTGGGCTCCTTCGGATCTCTCTGCTCTTTGGGGTCTTTCAGGGGGCGCCGCGGCGCGGCCCGGCCATCGTCCGTAAGCCTCGCGTCACGTGACTCTGCTGCCTCTGGGGCCAGGGGCGCGTTAGCTTCAGCGGCGGGCGGCTCTGGGACCACGGGGTCGACGGAGGTGGCGGGCGGCACCTCTGGGGTGGGTCGTGGCGTCGCGATGCCGACCACAGGTTGCGGATTGACAGGGGCTGGGGGTGGCGTGACCGCTGTCAGGCTGTGGCTGGCTAGGAGCACGCGGCGGTTGCGTTCGACCGTACGAAACACCGCGGCGGCGGCCGTGACACTCACAAGCAAAATCGCAGCCAACAGCGTGACAAACAGTGCGTGGGAGTGGGGTGGCGGCTCGGGCGCCACAATGGCGCTTACGTGGGGTTGTGGTCGAGCCGGAGTTTGCGTTGATTGCCGAGCATTTTGGCCGGCCACTTTAACGCGATAGCCGCCGTGGGTGCCGGAGGCGTGCTCGCGCTCTAGGCCCGCCTGCATCAGCTTGATTTGCTCGGTCGTCGCGGAGTCGGTCGCGACGATCATGCGTTTCTCGGCCTCGATGGTGTCGCTAAACAGCGAGTGCATCACCTCGCTTAAAGACACCTTGGGATCGGCGACGTCACCGTGCCGCTGTAGGTCACGCAGCGCATCGCGGAACTCCAAGCAGTCGCTGAAGCGCTGGGCGCGGTCTTTCGCCAACGCCCGCTGGATGACGGGATCGAACGCGCTGAGCTCCGGACGGTTTTCGGCAAACAGCGGGACGCTGAGGTGCTGAATCGCGTCCAAGGAGGTCGCGACATTTTGCTTTTGGAACGGGTTGTGGAAGTTGAGAGTTTCATACAGGCAGATGCCCAACGCGAAAACGTCGGAGCGTTTGTCGAGCGGCAGGGCGGCGCTCTGCTCCGGCGACATGTAGGCGAACTTGCCTTTGATCGTGCCGCTTTCGGTCTTGTTGGCCGACAGGTGGCTCTTGGCGATACCGAAGTCGATGATTTTGACTTCGCCTGAGTAGCTCACCAAGAGATTATGGGGATTCAGGTCGCGGTGGACGATGCCGATCTGGTCGCCCGAGAGGTTGGTGGCGTTGTGGGCGTACGCCATGCCCTCGCACACCCGGGCGATGATCTCGATGGCATGCCAGGGGTGGACGTGCTCACCGCGCAGGCGCGTGCGATCGATGAGATCCCGCAGCGGCTTGCCGTGCACGTACTCCATTGCAATGTAGTAGCAGTCGTCGATCTCGCCCATCTCGTAGATCTGCACGATGTTGGCGTGCGTCAGCTGGGCTGCGACCCGCGCCTCTGCAAAGAACATATCGACGTAATCTTGGTTCTCTAGATGGTGCAGCAGGATACGCTTAACGACCAGAAGCTTTTCGAAACCGACCGGCCCCTTGAGCTTGGCAAGAAAGATCTCGCCCATGCCGCCGGAGGCGATTTTCTTGAGCAAGAAGTATTTGCCGAAAACCGTGCCTTCGCCGCCGGCCATGATGTGGCGCCTGTCCAGACTTCGACGCGCCCCTCCTACCTCGAAGTCTAGGAGCCGGATGCCGGCGGGGTCAAGTAACTAGGCGAAAAACCTAGGGTAAGAGCGGAGATCCCTGGCGCTTACATGCTCGCGGTGACGGCCTAACCAAGCTTGTCGCCCACCGCGATACCCCGCCCCTGGAGCCAGGCTGTCGCCGGCATGGCTTTTTTGCCCTCGGGTTGCACCTGCAAAAGCCGCAGGCCGCCGTCGCCACACGCGACCACGATGCCCTGGGCATCGGCGCTGACAATCTCCCCCGGCGCACCAGAAACCTGAGGAACCACGGCTACTTGGGTAATGCTTACGCGTTGGGTCCCTTTGAAGGCATAGGAGCTGGGCCATGGGAAGAAGGCGCGGACTTGGCGTTCGAGAGCGGTCGCCGATTTCGTGAAGTCCAGTTTGCCGAGCTCTTTGGTGAGTAGCGGGGCGAAGGTGGCTTGGGCGTGATCTTGCGGCTGGGGTGTGATGTGGCCTGCGACGATTTTTGGCAGCGTCGTCACCAACAGCTCGGCCCCCACGTTGGCCAAAAGCGTGGTGAGCGATTGCGCGGTGGCGCCTTTGGGCGTCGGCAGCGCGCGCGTGGCGTAAATCGGGCCCGTGTCCAGCCCCTCTTCCATGCGCATGATCGTAACACCTACGTCGGCATCGCCCGCAAGCAGCATGTGGTTGATAGGGGAGGCGCCGCGGTGGCGTGGTAGCAGCGAGGCATGCACGTTGATGGCGCCGTGGGGGGCAAGTGTCAGCATCGCTGGCGGCAGGATGCGTCCGTAGGCCGCTACCACCAGCACGTCTGGGTTGAGCTCCCGTAAACTTTGGTGGGTGGCCTCGGCTTTCATTTTGATGGGCTGCAACACAGATAGCTTATGCGCCACGGCAAAGACTTTGACGGGGGGCGGTGTCAGCACGCGACCACGACCTGCCGGCCGATCGGGCTGGCTGACCACGCCCACCACGTTGAACAACTCAGGGTGGGCGCACAGCGCCTCAAGGCAGGGTACCGCAAAATCGGGCGAGCCCATGAAGATGACACGACACGGTGGCATGTTGATTCCTATCTCGGACAGAACGACGCGCCGAACGGCCTAGACGATTTGTGCGGCTTCCACGCCGTCGTCAGTGGATTCGACCTTCAGGCGTTCCATCTTGCGACGAATCACGTCCCGCTTCAGTTTCGAGAGATACTCGACGAACACGCGGCCTTCCAGGTGATCCATTTCGTGTTGAATCGCCACGGCGAACAGGTTGTGCGCGGTGAGCGTGAACACCTTGCCGTCTGGATCGAACGCCTTGATGGTGACGGTTTCGTGCCGCTCCACCTCGTCGTTGATGCCGGGCACCGACAAGCAGCCCTCCGACCAGATAAGCTCACCCTCGGCCGCGACCAACTCAGGATTGATGATCGCGATGGGGCCTTTGTAGCCCATCGAATCCAGGTCAGCTTTCAGATCGGGCTCGTCCTTGGCTTGGCCATTTGGATCGAGATCAATCGTGATGACCCTGAGCGGCACCGCCACCTGCGTGGCCGCAAGCCCGACGCCGTTGGCTTTGTACATGGTCTCGAACATGTCGGTGACGAGCGACTTCAGCTCGGCATTGAATGTCTGGACCTTTTTGGCCACCTCTTTGAGGGCGGGATCCGGCCAGATGCGGATCTTCCGAACCGCCATGACAAACCTCCAACAGCTACGTCCCGTGGTTGCGAGACAGAAGAGAGTGCGATGATGCCAACGCCGTTTGCAGATAGCAAGACGCGCAACGTCAGCTCAGATGCCGCGCATACGCCGCCCGCAACGTGTCGATGGCCAACACTTCGCGTGCATCTTCGAGCACGCGGCCAATCTCCTGAAGCGCTTCGAAGAGGTCGCGTTGCACGGCCGCCGAGAAACGTTCGCCAGCAAACTCATGGCTTTGGCGCTCAAACGCGCGCGCAATCTCGTAGGCTGAGGCCGCGCGTGGTACGCCCAACACCTGGAAGTAGTCCAGCTCACGCACCTGCAAGAGCTTTTCGCGGATCCGTCGCCGATCGATCTCATCGCCTTGGGAGGCACCGTCTTCATTCAGACCTTCGATGCCGCGGACGCGGACCTCAAGGTAGCCGCCGGCCACGAGCACGGTGAGCAGCTGATAGACACGTGGGGCGGTGAGCCCTGATGAGAAGACCAGATCTTCGATGCTGCGCGTGCCATCCACCAGGCGCGCAAGCTGTCGTTCGTCGGCGGTAAGGCCTAAGCTTTCGGCATCCAGCGGCGTGTTACTCTGCGGGCCCAGCAACGAGCTGGGGGCGCCCAAGCGTTTCATCAGGCGCGGTAGCAGGTACTTGCGGCGTACACCGTCGACGATCAGCGCCTTGGGATCGACGTCCAACGAGATGCGATCGCTCTCGTCGACGCGCTCGCTCGTGTATTTAAATTCGCCCGCTTCCCACTCGAACAGTCCGGCGACAATTTCCATCAGATAGCCGCGCACCGCCGCGAACAGCTCCTCCGGCTTCATGAAGCCTTCGGAGACCAGGAAGGCACCAATTTTGCGCGGTGTCTTTAGCGCCTTGACGCGCACCTCTTGGTACTGCGCGCGGGTGATCTTGCCGTCGCGGTAGAGGTACTCCTCCATGCGGTCGAACACCTGGCTGGAGTAAGCATCAACCGGTGCGCCGCGCTCGACGAACAGCGTCTTCTTGCGGTTGTCAGAGCTGAAATCGACGCGACCTGTGACCTGCTGGCGCACGATCTCGAACATCAGCCACGCGATGTCTTGGTGCCCAGCAAAGGTGCCTTCGGCCGGGTTGAGCGGAGTCAACGGTGCTAGGCCCAGCGCACGTGGCTTCTGGGGCGTGAGCGGCTCGACCGTTTGCTGGGGTTGGGAGGGTGCGGGGGCGACCGGCAGCGTCGCACGGGGCGCAGCTGGACGCTCAGCCGACAGCTCGGCTTCTACCTTGCGTCGGACCTCGGCTTCGATCTGGCGTTTCAGCTCGGCGTCGGCATCAGCCTTGCGTTTGGCGTCTTCTTCCGCGCGACGGCGATGATCTTCCTCCGCTTTTCGTTTGGCCTCGGCTTCGGCCCGCTGTTTGCTCTCCTCCTCGGCGCGACGGCGCAATTCCTCGTCGGCCTTGCGTTTGGCCTCGGCTTCGGCGCGGCGGCGGAGCTCCTCATCAGCTTGGCGCTTGGCCTCTTCGTCGGCACGGCGTCGGATCTCCTCTTCAGCCTGGCGGCGCGCCTCGGCCTCGGCCCGCTGTCGCAGTTCTTCTTCGACGCGTTGGCGAGTCTCGGCCTCGATCCGGCGACGTAACTCGTCTTCGGCCTGACGGCGCGCGGCCTCGTCGGCTTGGCGTTTGGCTTCGGCTGCCGCCGCAGCGCGAGACTCGGCTTCCTGACGGCGGCGTGCAGCTTCTTCTTCGGCCTGGCGTTTGGCTTCGGCTTCAGCGGCAGCTCGCGCCTTTGCCTCCTGGCGTTGACGCTCTGCCTCCTCTTCCGCTTGGCGTCGGGTCTGCTCAGCCAACAAACGTTGGGCCTCGGCCTCGGCCGCAGCTCGGGCCGCAGCTTCGATACGGCGGCGATTCTCAGCGTCGATGCGGCGTTGTTCGGCTTCCGCCAGCACGCGCTTGGCTTCGGCTTCGGCCTCGCGTTGCTGCTTGGCCAACGTTTCGGCCTCGGCAGTTTTTCGTTCGGCCTCTAGGCGTGCTTGTTCGGCCGCTTGCGCCTTGGCCGCCTCTTGCGAGCGGATCGAGCCCAGGAGGTCGTCGGCAGCTTGTCCCAGGGCCTCTTCACTGGGCGATGCCGGAGGGGGTTCCCAGGCAAAGGTCGGCAGGCCAGGCAACTCAGGGGTCGCGGGGGCTGCTACGCTCTCTTTGGCGCGTCGAGACATCTCGGCGTCGGCCACGGCCTGGGTGGGCTCATCGACAAGGGGTTGCAAGATGATCGGCGTGGCTTCGTTTTGGGGAAATGTCGGCGGGCGGGGCACACGGGGCAGAGGGGCCGGCGCCGGTTGCGGCACGGGGGCCTCGGAGGGGGGGGGCACTTGGGCTTCGGCGGCGCGCGAGCCCATGCCCACGTAGGTTTGTACCTTGGCCAGTACCTTGTTTTGGTCGAGCGGCGACGGGAAATAGTAATCGCCCCCTTGGGTGAGGGCATCGGACGGGGAGCGCACCGACTCGGCACCCGTGCCGACGAAAATAATCGGCACAATGGCCCCTTCAGGGTTGTCGCGGATGCCTTCGCAGGTGGCAATGGCGTTGTGATCCAACAGGCTCAGGAACACCAGCTCGGGCTTAATGATGCCGAATTGCACGATCGGATCGTCGGACGATTGCACCGCCACCGGCGCATAACCAGCCTCCTCCAGCGCCTCGGCGAGCGAGGTCAGGCTTCGCGCGTTGTCATCCACGACCAAGATGCATTTTGGCATGCTAGCCCACAGCCTTCGGCGCCGAGCGCATTCGTATCGACGCAATTACAACATGCTCAAAGGATCGACATCAAGAATCAGGCGCGCTTGAGCCGGCGTGCGTTGCACCGCGACGGTAAACAGCGGTCGCAGCGCGCTGCGCTTAGGGGCCTTGATCAGGATTTGCATGCGCCAGACGCCTTTGAGGCGCGACAGCGGCGCTGGCGCGGGGCCCAAGATCTGCGCACCCAACCTCAATTCAGCATTGGTGCGACGCAATCGTTCGACCACCTCCTCGGCAGCGGTGAGCGCCCGGGCCTCGTCACGGCTCTCCAGGCGGACCAATGCCAGGTGCGAAAAGGGTGGATAGTTCAGCTCGCGGCGACTGTTCAGCTCGTGACTCAAGAACGTGTCAAAGTCGTGCGCCGCAGCGGCGCGAATGGCGTAGTGCTCCACCTCATACGTCTGGATGAGCACCTTGCCTGGTATGTCACCCCGCCCCGCGCGACCCGCCACTTGGGACAGTAATTGGAAGGTGCGCTCAGCGGCGCGAAAGTCCGGAAAGTTCAAGCTAGCGTCGGCCGCCACCACGCCAACCAGAGTCACCCCCGGAAAATCATGGCCCTTGGTGACCATCTGGGTGCCAATGAGCACCTGCGCTTCGCGCCGATAGAAACGCTCCAGCGCCCGCTCTAGGTCGCGGCGGTTGTGGATGACGTCGCGATCCAGGCGCACGGTCGTCACCGGGCCGAACAGCGCCAAGAGCTCGTCTTCTACCTTTTCGGTGCCGAGTCCGGAGCCCGCAAGTTTGTGCGACAAGCACTTGCCGCAGACGTCGGGAGCCGGCTCTTGGAAGGCGCAGTAGTGACACAACAGCACGCCGCGCTTCAGGTGCAAGGTGAGTGTCACGTCGCAGTCGGGGCAGCGGAAGGTGTGACCGCAATCGCGACAATAGATGTAGGGGGCGAAGCCGCGGCGGTTCAAGAACAACACCGCCTGCTCGCCGCTCTTGAGTGTGCGATCCAACGCCTCGGCCAAGGGCCTGGTAAAGACCCCTTCGCCAAGACGCTCACTGCGCGCCAAATCGATGACCTCGACGGTGGGCAAGGGCCGATTGGCCACACGACGTGGCAGCTCCAGGCGTTGATAGCGCCCTTGCGTGGCATTGGCGCTGGACTCCAACGATGGTGTGGCAGAGCCCAATACCACCACGGCCTGTTCGCGCATGCCGCGTACCACTGCCAGATCGCGGGCGTGATAGCGGGGCGTTTCGTCCTGTTTGAATGAGCTTTCGTGCTCTTCGTCGACGATCACGACGCCGACGTTGGTGAGCGGCAGAAATAGCGCGCTGCGTGCTCCCAAGCCGATCACGGCCTCGCCGCTTGCCACCCGTTCCCACTCATCCCGACGTTCGGCGGGTGTCAGCCCTGAGTGAAAGGTTGCCACCTTGTTGCCAAAGCGAGCGCGAAACCGAGCGCCTAGCTGTGGGGTCAGGGCGATCTCTGGCACTAGCACGAGCGCTGTGCGGCCCTGGGCCAACGCCTCAGCGATCAGGCGCAGATAGATTTCGGTCTTGCCGCTGCCGGTGACACCATACAAAAGGTAGGTCATGAAGCGCTGGCGTTCGAGCGCGCGGCTCAACGTCGCAAGCACCTTGACCTGGTCGTCGTTGGGCATTGGGGGCGTTTCCAGCACCGTGGGCATAACATAAGGAGCCAGCCGTTGGGTCTGTGCGACCCGCTCGATGAGCCCCAATTCTTCAAGGGTTTTCAGGTGTTTGTAGGCGTCACGCGCGAATTCGACGAGGCTTGAGGCGAGCACAGTCCCTTCGGTTGGGATGCGTTCCAACAGCCGCGCCGCGGTTTTGCGCTTGGCCGAAAGCACGCCCTCGGCCGGCAGTGCGGTGCGTCGGACGCTCACCACTTCGCGCGCCAGGCCACGTTCCCGGTGCTCTTCAATGAAGCCCTTTTGCACCAGCCGCTTCAAGCGCCCGTCGGCCACGCGCCGTGGCAGTCCCACGGCCTTCTCCACCGCCACCGCCGAGAAGCCTTTGGGGAAGCGGGCGGCCACAGCGAGGACTTCGGCGTCTGCCGGGGTTGGGTCATGGTCAGTCGGGGCAGGCGTCACCAAACGGAAGCGCTTTAAGCCGGCGCGGGCATTCACTGGCAGGGCAGCGCCCAGCATCTCGCCGGGCAACACGGCGTAGTAGTCGGCTGCGAACAACAGCAGCTCGATAAGCGATGGCGGCAAGGGCGGCCTATCGCCGTCGAGGGCCGTAATCGCCTTGAGGGTGACACCGGTAGGGGGTGGCTCGCACGTGAGGGCGGCGACGTAGCCAAAGGTTTGGCGTTTACCCAACGGCACGCGCACGGGCACGCCGGGCAGGACACTGGCCAAGAGCGGTTCGGGGATGAGGTAGTCGAGCAACCCCAACGGTTCGTTTAGGATCACGCGCGCCCTGGGCGGAGTGGATGGGGCTTCAGGCGGGGCGGGCATGATGTACAGCGCGCGTTACGGCAACGTGAAGAGCGTATCGGGGACCTTCTTATTCACGTCCACTTTGCTGACCTCGGAGCGCTCGATGCGTTTGCCGTCCTTCCAGACTTCGATGACGCGCGGAAACCAATCGCCGGTGACCGCGGAGCCAAACTCCAACCAGCGAATCTCGGTGCGCTCGACCCCGGCACCGACTTTCTTGGGGAGCACCACTTTGATGGGCAAGTAGGTCTCTTTGTCCACCCAGAGTTGCGTCTTGTCAGTGTCGGTGGAGCGGCCGCCCACCACGTACGCGACGTTCTGGCCACTGCGGCCGAGCGTCACCTTGGTGGTGTCGATGCCCAGGCGCTTGAGGGCGCCGACCAACCGCACTTGCACGTCGTCCAACTCGCTGCCGGCCGGCTGCAACAAGATCGGCAGCAAGTCCAGGTTGCCTTTGACCAGCTTCAAGCCGCCTTCGGGGCCTTCAGCCGCCTTGTCTTCTACTTGCACCCACAACGTTGTGACGCCATCGGCCTGGCGCACCCGCCGCATCCGCTCGGGGCTCTTGATGTAGATGCGTTCTTCGATGACGCCTTTGTGCCCAGGTTTGTCGGTGGCGAGCTGTACCGTCAGGTCGACGATGTTCAGCTTAAAGCGGCGCTCGGCCACCATGCGCAACACGAAGTCGGCGGGCGGCACGTAAGCGTAAGCCGCTGTGGCGACGAGCAGCAACACGGGAGCTAACAACACAAGCAAGCGGCAAGGGCGCATGGCGGCTCAACTAGCAGAGTTTTTGGGCGGTGGGCAATGAGGTTGGCGCGCCGAAACGCCCACCTCGTCGACGCCACCCCCGCTCCGGTACGTAGGAATCATATAGTGTTCCATCTGGTCGAGGATGCCCTTGAAATGTGATTTCCCGCGACACCAGACAGTGGTTCGTGTTCGACAAATCCATGCTTCCATTAGGGGCCGCTTGGAGTGCAGGATCGTCCGATTCCGAGGGGAGGATTCAGATCTACATGAAATATGGCCTCGTAATTGTGCCGGTCCTTGCGACGTTGACGGCTTGTGATGGCAGCAAATCACCTACGAACCGTCAAGGCCCTGGAGTACCCTGCGCAACCACCGATACCTGTCCGGTACCCGTGGGCGAAAGTTGCGTCGGCAAAACGTGCATAACGACTGCCTATTGCAGCGCCGAAACGACGACTTGCATCGCCAAAGGAAGCGCAGGCGCCATTTGCACGGCCTCTTACCAATGCCTGGCGCCGCTAACCTGCGATACCGAGAAAGGGTATTGCACGGGTCATGGCGAGTTGGGGAGTCCGTGTCAGGCGACCAGCGATTGTGACGACACCACCGCATGTAACCTGGGGTCCGGGGTTTGTGCCGCAACGGTCGATTGTTCGAGAACCTAGGCGAATGCCAAAAATCGCTACGTGCGTTGTTCGCGCTGGAGGGCAGCTGCGACAACGCCTTGAGCTATTTCAATACCCCGACGGAAATTGCCGCGTGTGCGAGTGCGCTTGCCTCTTTGCCCTGTGGCGGCCTTCAAAATCTTTGGTCGCCACCGCCTGCTTGTTTGCTGCTCCAAGGGGTCGATGAGGAGCCCATGATGGCGGTGGGTGAAGCATGTGAGCGTTGGCCATGCCGGTTCGGCAGCTATTGCGATCAGCAAGGCAACGGCGACAGCACCTGCACCATTTGCCTACCGGCGCCTGGCGTGGGCGAGAACTGTCAAGCCAGTCACGGAGCGTGCCAATCGGGTTTGGACTGCGACATTCAAACCGATCTCTGCACAGCACGTGGCGAAGCCGGTTCGCCCTGTGAGGACGATGGTAACTGCGTCACCCGTTGGTGCGTACGTACCACGCACACCTGCGCGCAGCCCCTAGCCCGTGATCAACCTTGCACCGCAACCGATCGCTGCGCGGGGTTCCTGTTGTGTCAGTCTGGGACATGCCAAGCGCTGCGGCTCTCCGGCGAAAGCTGTGTTGGTGGCGATCCAGGGGGGAGCAATTGCGTTGCCGGTGCGGCTTGCGTGAATGGCTTCTGTGAACGTGCACCTTTGTGCGGGCACACGATTCCACAGGGTGGCTTCTGCGCCAACGATGCTGGGTGCGTCAATGCCTCCTATTGCGACAGTGCGACCAGCACATGCGTGCCACGCTTTCCAATCGGCGCGGTTTGCGACCGCACGGCCCAATGCCAAGAGCCGTTGCTCTGCCTCGATTTGGACCCCGGAAACCAATGCAGCCCATGGGTTGCCGAGGGCGCCTGGTGTCGCGATCAAGGCCAGTGCGATGCGGGCTTATGGTGTGACTGGGAGACCTCTGTGTGTGTGGCGTTGCTCGCGAATGGTGTGGAATGCATCTCCGGCTATCAGTGCTTCAGCGGCCACTGCGGTGGCGATGGAGTCTCCGGTGTCTGTGCCCAACCCGCCCAATCGTTGGTGTGTGCGATGCCATAGAGGGCGCCCACCAGCATTGAGGTAACCGATGCCTTGACGAAACTCGGATACGTCGTCCAGCGGGTGCGAATCCCGTCCGACCAACGCTGAGCCCGGCAGGTCGAGAGTGAGCCGTGCGAAGATGGCGCGCTTGATAAAGGGGACATTCTCTGGCGGATCTCCACGATTCATACCCGCGCGACCGAGATCGGCAGCAGTAGCCAACAAGGGGGGCCAAGCAAGACAGGCGCGGAGTTGGTGCTGCGCATGACCTCCTTGCCCAGGTAGACCAGCGAGAGCACTCGACGCTTGCGAATCGTATTCGCCTGGTATTCGCGCTCAAGACCCAGGGCTTCGGCCGCCGCGCCCACGAGCATGGCGCTGACGGCAAATACGACCGCACGTCGTCGTGCCGTATGTGCAACTCCGAGACAGCGATCGAGGAAATGAAGCACATAGGAAGGGGTGCGCATGGGCGTTGTCCGATTTCGCGACAACTCCAGAGGCTCACAAACCCGTGCGCGCTACCACTGCTTCCACTTCAACTGCCTCGAAAACCCTGAGAATAGGGAGCCAAATTAGAGGGGATACCTCAGCGCACGTAAGGTTTGACGAGGGGCTGCTGGACCGCGCGTCATGCACGGCGGGACTGGCGTCTACTCAAACCCTTTTTCGCGTCCCCCGATTGACGCTGGGGTCTTCGCGTGCCTAACAGCATGCAGAGCGCGCAAGCTGGGGGCCGCTCACAAAGGAATCGACATGTGCAGGAGTACCTCTTCGACCGGGAGTCTGGTCGGGTTTCTCATCGTCGCTGTTGCGGGGAACGTTTTCGCACAGGGAACCGGCGAGTGGCTTACGTTCCAACATGATTTCCAGCGAACTGGCCGAGCCGACGGGGCGGGCGCCATTGTCGATCCCGCTGTGGCTTGGTCGCTTCCCCTCGGCGGGATGCTCACCGTCGAACAAGTCGCGGTCGGTGATCTCGACGGCGACCTCGTTCAAGAAATTGTGAGCGTGAAGGGGAGCCGGATCCAGGCGGTTCGTTCGGACGGGACCGCAGTATGGACGACGCCACCTCAAGGCTATCTCAGCGTGTACGGCATTTGGATCGTCGACGGCAACGTCGGACCCGAAGTGGTGGTCAACTCCGACCGAGAGGCTCGGCTCTTATCGGCAACCACGGGTCAAATCGTAGGCCGGATGCCGTCAGGCGTCGGTGCCACAGCGACGTTCGTTCCTACCTCGCAAGGAGGGCTCATCCTCATCGCCGGCAACGGCAGCCTCAAGGCCTACGACCCAACCCAGAACCTCGCCAACCCGCCAAACATCTGGACCTCCAGCCTCTCGAACCGGCAGGTCCCCGCCATCGGCGACATTGACGGTGATGGCAGTCTCGATTTGGTGGTGCCGCTTTCGTCGGGGTACGCCCTCCTCGATCCGACCACGGGTTCGCCCAAAGGGCCGACGCTTGATCTGGGCTCTTGTTTTCCACAACGCCTCCAACTCGTCGATGTCGACGGTCAACCAGGCTTGGAAGTGGTGGCACTAGACGCAACCTCCACAGCAAGCCCGAGTGCGGGCGTCCGCGTTATGGGGTGGCAGTCAGGCAGGCTGAACCTGTTCTGGTCGACCCTGTACAGCAGTTCGGTCGCGTTCGATTACGATGTTGCCGGTATTCTCGACCTCGTGAAAGACCTCGACGGCGATGGTTCGCAAGAGCTTGTCTACTCGGTTTGGAGCCGCACAGGGGCGAGTTGGACGACGCGAGTCGTGGATGCGGCCACAGGCGCATCGATTGCATCTCTCCCCGGCAAGGTCGTTCAAGCGGTGGCCGACATCGATGGCGATGGCAAGGCCGAGCTTTTGACCAAGGTCACGTCGCGCGCGGACGGCGGCCCCACCTACGCCACCCTTGAGGCCTACGATTTTGACTCGCGTCCGAGCGGGTTTGTCGCCAAGTCTTGGTCTGTCACACAGGCGCACCTGCTGCGGCAGGCTCTACGCTCCACGGCCCAAGCGGCCGTTGATCTTTTGCAACCCGTGATCGGCGACTTCGAGCCGCGTTGTTGATCATTCACGGCAGCGACGGCACGACAGCCCGGGCTCTGCCACTCGGCACGAGCGGCGGCCTGTCTGTCTTGTGGTCTGGGGCCGGGCTCTCCGCAAGCGGCGCCTTAGATGATCTCCTCCTGTTGGGACGAGACGGACGTGTCAGGGTTTTGCAGCGTGATGGTACGTCACGAGGCGTGTTCGCTGCTGGGAGCTATGCGCCCGCGTTGGTTGTGGCACAGTCAGATCTTGGGCAGCCTTTGATCTTCGTGAACGAGTCGCGCGGCGTCCAACGGTGGCTCGACGGCACGCATCTCGACAGCCTCGGAATCCCCTACACCGTCTTCGAGTTGCCGCAGGCGTGGGATACCACCCTCGCCGGGATGTCGCCTTACCCCTACGACCCGGTTTTTATTGTGCCCGGAACGACGCCCATCTTCGTGCGCACGTTGTGGGACTCGGTGCGCTTTTGGCTCGTTGGGTACGACTCCACCGGGCTTGAGTTATGGCGCACGCCCCTCGCGCTGGGCGGTTCACCGCGTTTCCCCGGAGCCTACGTCACCGATGTCACGGGGGACGGGCAGCCAGAGCTGGTTCTCAGCATTTCGATTAATGGCAACACCACCTTGGCCGTTTATGACCCGTTAAGTGGCGCTCTGCTCAGATCGACGCCCGTCGAGAGCATCGCCGCAGGGGCGAGCGCTGGCCTCACCGGCGCTCTCGCCGACGTGAACGCGGACGGTACGCTGGACTTGACGCAGATGGCTGTTGACTACGGTGTCTTGTCGGTGAATCTGCAGACCTCGCCGATGGCCAAGATCTGGGGGCCGGCGAGCACGAGTCTCCTTGCCGGAGGCACCCTAGGCGTAGCACCGCTCTCGACGCCCGATCACCAGGAGCTGTTCGTGGTCGGCGGCAACCAGACCTCTGGTCCGTACTACCGCGCCGGCTTAAACGGCTCCGTCCTAAAGACGTGGGACAGCGGCAACCTGGGTTGGGAGGGTAGCGACCAAAACACCGTTGCTCTCGTTGCCGATGGCACTGGAACCTACGACCTCATCACCACCGGGATGGCCGGGCCGACCTTGTCGCGCATCGTAAGACTCGACGGCAATGAGCTCACCCCGGTGTGGACGCGTTACGCCGCGGACGGTCTGGTCGGGGACATCGTGCCGGCAACGCCCGTCGCTCTGCACACCCCCATCGAAGTGGACGTCGATGGCGACCAAACGGAGGACATCGTATTCGGTGGCGATGACGGTTACCTCTATGCTTTGCGCGCCGACACGGGGGCCCTGGTCTTTGCTCTGCAACTCGATGCCGCACCACGACAGGTCGTCGCGGCCAATGTCGACCGCGATGTGGCTGTCGAGTTGCTCGTGGCTCTCGCCGATGGCGCGTTGGTCGCGATCGACGATCGAGCAGGCTATTCGGCCCTTGGAGATTTGCCCCCGACCGACGGCGGTCCGGACGGCGCGGCTGACGGAGGGCCTGACGATACGGTCGATGGAAGCACGGACGGCGCTATGCAACCAGGCGGCGATACGCACGTAAGCTCGGGAGATGAAAGCGGAGGCGGCGATCCGACGAGCAGCATCGGCGACTCCGGTCGCGGGGACTCCTCGGTGACGGCCTCGGGGAGCGATGGCGGATGCAGTTGCAGCGGAGCGTCGGCTTCCAGTCACGCACTCGGTCCCGTGCTCTCGGTGCTCTTGGCCGTGGGCGCGGTGCGACGCCGCAGGAAGTGTCTGTGAAACGTTGCGGCCAGGAATCACTGCTTCAATACGTGAAGGCGGGGCAATTTGTGGGTTAGCGAGGTGCCCCGAGCTCAACCACGCCGCTAGTGCGCTTCGAGTGTCGCCGTAAGGTGGTTGGACGCTTGGTCTTTGGCATCAACGACCCAGAGCTCGATTTGGTAGTGGCCTGCCAAGGGCGCGCTGAGCGCAAACGTAAAACTCACGCGCCCACCGCCCTTGTCGCTCGCGTCGCCTGTTTTGATGAGCCCGGCCTCGTCCACCGCGCCACTGGGGGCTGTCACTTTTAGGTAGAAACCTGTGATGTCTCCGTCACTGTCGGTGTAGTCGACGCCACCGGTGAGTGTCGTGGCGGTTCCCACGGCCAACGTGGTGGGCGTAAAACTCAAGTTTTTGATCTCTGGAATTGGCTCACCCACGGGGTCGTCACCACAGGCAAAGAGCGACAACGTGCCAACCAGCCAGAGCGTCACCAGGCGAAGCGCGGTCACGAGTGGGGCGGGCATTGCTAGCGCAGCTCAAGGCGGCCGGTGGCCCACTCGGACGCTACGTCCTTTTCGACTTTGGTCAGGCGCTCGACGTAGTTTTGTCGGCCGACGTAGTAGCGGGTTTCGTCGTTGAAGTAGCCTTGTTCGCGGAACAGGCGCTCCCACGCTTCGATCCGTTCTTCGCCTTTGGGGTGGGTGCGGAAGTAGCCGCCAAGTGCGTCCCCCACCATGCCACCTACTTCGGCCACGACGTTGTCGCGCTTGGCGTCGTGCTCGCCGAACAGCGCGACGAGGCGCACGAACAGCCGTTGCCCACCTTGCGGGTGGTAGCCGGCCTTCACGGCGTAGATGGTTCCGACGCGATCGGCTTCTTTCTCCAGGTCGTCAGAGAAGCCGATGGTCATAAGCTCCGTGCCAAGCCCCACCAACGCCGCCAACGGATCACCGCCCAGCTTACGCGCGGCTTGCTCGTATTGCAGCCGCTCAACGCAGTGCTTCAAGTCCACGTGGGCGATCTCGTGACCCAACACCGAGGCGATCTCGGCCTCGGTTTGCGCCTGTTCTAGCATGCCGCTCGTGACCACCAGGAAGCCGCCGGGAAGTGCGAAGGCGTTGATCTCTTGTGACACCATGACGCGGACGTTGTAGGGCATCGTTGGGCGCTTGAGACCGCCTTGGGCCACAAGCTCGCGGACCAGAACGGTAAGATAGTGCTCTTGACGTATGCGCAGCGCGTCCACCGCGTCGGCGTCGGCAGGAAGCAACTGGGCCGCTATCTTCGCGCCCAGCATGATCTCCTCTTCCATCGGCATCCCCGTCGCTAGCTTGCCGACCCGATCGACCGTGCGGAGTGTCTCGGTGCCGGTATCCATCAGCACGGCGAGCGTGAGCGGCTGCTCAGGAGTGGCCTCCAGCGCGATGGTTATCGCGAGACCGACGATGACCAGGGCAAAGCCCGCTAATACCAACCAACGCGTGCGGGGGGTCATTTAGAGAATCTCCTGCAGCCGCTCTTTGAAGCGCGTGTAGGCGTAGCCCACGGCGATAAGCACAAGCCCAAGAACAATGAAAGACAAGATGCGGGGCATGCCCGACAGACCCCGCATGTCGTAGACGAACAGCTTGAGCGTGCACAACGCCAGCATCAACAAACCTACCAAGCGGGCCAAGCGCTCCTTGGCCACAAAACCCAGGGTCACGACCAAAAGGCTTAGGATGCTCAAGAACACCGTCAGCAAGGTGCCCTCGGCCTCCACCCACAAGGCCGCTGTGGCGATGCCCACCAAGCCTATGAAGAAGACGATGCGGGGTTTCTTGGCAGCCAACCGCACGCTCTTACCGCCCGTGTCAGCGACTGACGCATGTTTCAGCTCGGTGAAACGCAGGGTCAAGTAGCCGGCCAAGAGCAACAGCAGCGTCAGCGGCAATGTGATGTAGTTCCAGATCATGGTGGCGGTTTGATCTCGGTAGTAGAGGTTCACTCCCAGCGCGCGCGCCATCGTGGCCACGGCCAGGATCAAGGCATTCAGTCGCCAGTGGAAGTTTTGGGTCACACAGAAGCGCAGCACCATGGCCACTGCCAACGCTGCCCAACCAACGATGACCCACATGCGCGGCAGCTCGTACATCATGAGCGCGGCAAAGGTTGCCACCTGCACGTAGAGATACACAGGGCGCAGCGACAGCTCGCGCGGGGTGAGAGGCAGCGCCTTCGTGGTGTCGGCGAAGCTCGCGTAAAGCCAGTGCGTCATCGCCGCAAACGGCAACACCGTGACCAGGCGCAAGCTCATGACGCCGAGGCTGCCTGGCTGCACGAAGTTCACCATGAACAGGTGTCCTACCGCGGCCACGTAGATGAGTTGGCCCAACTGGAACCAGAGGCGCGCGCGCTTGGCTCGTGCCACCTCCAGATAGGTGAGGCCGATGAAGCCCCACAACAACGCCACGAGTAGATTCTTGTCGTACGCCAGGGCCTCGACTTTAACGAGGAGCACCAACACCAACGTGGGCGCGAAGAGCGACGCGACGCTCAGATTGTGCAAGATGCTCCAATCGCCGAAGTACAGCCCCTTGGGGCAGTCTGTCGGTCGGTGGACATCGTGACGTGCCAACAGCTCACTGCCCGCAAACCAGAACAGCAGTGTTAGCGCTACCGAGAAGGTGCGCGCCGGCATTCCCAAAAATTCACCTTCAAGTTGCGCGCTGTGCGACAGGAGGCCTGTGACGGTGATGAACTGCCAGAAGAAACCCCAGGCCAACAGCTCCGTGCGACGGTAGCGCAGCGCCATGCCAATGAAGAGCAGAAACATGAGCGCGAAGATGGGAGCCACAAAGACCGCAGGCGCCTCGACGAAGACCAACGCCAACGTCAGGAAGCTTGCGAGCACCGAGATGCCGATCGCCGCGGGCGTCACGGCCGTTTGGATCTCATCGCCTAAGGCAAGCGGTGCCGTGCGGCGTAACAACGCATAGGCACCCCAGGACAGCAACGCTGAGACGGCAAACGCCAGATAGCGGAGCGGCAACAAGCCTTCGTCGGGCTGGTCGATGTTGTAAATAAAAGCGGCGAGCCAGGCGGCGCTTAGCATGAAGAGGCTCCCGATGAGCAGGTCCAACGCCCGGAAGCGTCGGGCGAGCACGGCCATCAGAAAGCCCAGCGTTGCCAAGAAGGGAGCGATCCAGGGGCCCGGGAGCTCTTGCCAGACAAGCACCGTGAGCGTGAGGCTGGCGGCGCCGCTGAACAGATAGAAGACGCTGGGGATTTCGACGGGGGAGAGTCGAGCCGCAAAGTGTCGACGAGCCACGGCCGCGTTCAGGTAACCGGTCAGAACGACGCCTGCCCACAGCACGATGCGGTGATGGAAGCTGATGCCAAATGCCGTCAGCAGCACCGGCTCATTCCTGATGAAGAGCACCTCCAACACGGTTGCGACGTAGACCAGATAGCCCAAGCCGCGGAAGTAGCGTTCCTTGAGCCAGACGCCTGCAAGCAACAAGAGTTCGATACCCACCAAGCGGGAGACAGGGATCCAGTAGCTCGCCAACCCCAGCTTGAGGGGTGACACTGCAGCCAAGAGCGCCAGGCCTACAGTCGCCGTAAGTAGGTAGAGTGGACGACGTTGTTGCGCCCTAAACTGCCAGGCGACGCCGAGGTAGAGGCTGCCGAAGCTGGCGGCCACCCAAAAGGCGTGCGTGGGCGTGAGGGTGTGCATCAAGTGCAGCACCAAGCCGGCGCCCCCCAGGGCGTTGAGGATGATGCTTAAGCCCAGCCAGTTCTCGCGGGCGTCTTCGCTGCGGCCACGCCAAAGGCCAGCTGCGGTGAAGGCCGTCCATGTGGCCAGAAGCGGTAGGATGAGCGGTAAGAGTTGGCTCCGCTCACCCTCGGGCAGAGCAGCAAGCTCCCAGGTATTGGGGAGCAGCCACAGTGCTAGCGTGACCCAGGTGGCCGCGGTGCCCAAGCCCAGCAGTCGATCCCAACCGAGGCGCAGACCCAAGAAGGCCAAGCCCACAGCGACAATCGCCGTGGCCACCAGGTTGAATGTGGCGTCGGTATTGGCTGCGGCGATGCCCAAGGACAAGAAGATCAAGAGGAATGCGAAGGTGGTGGTCCATTCGTTTTTGTAGCGCAGTGAGAAACCTACGGCCGCGCTGGCAGCGGCCAACAACACCAACACCGCCACCGGGGGCGACTCGATGATGCGCGCCGCTGGTACAAAGTGAGTGGCAAAGGCCACGAAGTAGATGATGCCCCAGGCCCCAGCGACGATGGCGCGGCCAAAGCTTCGGTAGCGCTCGCGCGACTCGGCGAACAGCCCGGCGCCGAGCATCCCGGCCCCGACACCCAACCCGGTGAGAACTTTGCCAATCGGCCCCATCTCTTTGATGGCCAATGCCAAAAAGAAGACCATGCCGATGGTCACGAACACCACGCCCAGCTTGAGCGCGATTTGACCGCCCAAGAGCTCCTCGAAGTTGAGGTTCTTCTTGGGCGGTGGGAGCGCGGCTGCGGCTGGCTGACGGGAAGCAGGGATGGCGGTTGGCTGTTCCAACGCGGGCGCGGGTGTTGGTTCGACGGTTTCGGGGACCGTTGGGTTGCCGGGATCGCACGCAGTTTCGGAGGCGGCCAGTATGGGCGCAGGCGTCGGTTCGGCAGGCAGGGGTTCTGGAAGCGGCGTCGGCTCAGGTTCCAGATGCAAGGGGGTGATCGCGGCCGCAGCGCGCAACGACGGCAGCGCGGGCGTCGGCTCTGGAGTCGCCAGCGTTAGGATCGGGTCTGGCTCCGGTTGGGCGGCGGTGACGGGTTGAGAGGTGGGGTGCAGCTGGCGTCTTATCTCATCGAGTTCGGTCTGAAGCTTAGCGATGGCCGAGCGAGCTAGGCCCAGCTCTGCGCGCAGTGCGCTAACACCACTTGCGCGCACGAGCGCGATGATACTCATGATGAACGGGCCGAGTAGCAGGCCAAGCGCTAACAGGACGAGAAAGGCTTCCACGGTGGCTCAGGCTCCAGAGGCGAATCGCGATGGCCTGCGAATGGGCGGGGTCGCAATTCCCAGGTTGAGGCTTCCAGGCGCTGCCATGTCATTCGGCAAGCTGGGCTTGAAGAAGTAGGTCTCAGCACCTGATTGGTCAAGGCTCGCGGGCGCTACTCGTTAGGCTGGCTCGGCGGCGGTACGTGATGGTCAGGCACGACGAGTGTCGCGGATGTCTCAGCCGCCGGCGGCTGGGCCTGGGTTGCCCATGGCATGACCGGGATGGCGGCGGGTTGTGGTCTACGACGGGCACTTGGGTAAAGGGGTAACGCGGGCGCGTTCGTGCGGGGTTCGATCGGACGCGTCTGGAGGGCGTTGTTTAGGTAGACCGCCAGGCGTTGGTTTTGGTTCCCTTGGCCATCGTAGAACATGTTGACCACCGGGATGTGGTGGGTGCGCGAGATCTCCCGGAACAGCGCCGTGGTGATGGTGCCGGGCATGCAGCCAAAGGGTGCGCAGTTGATCACCAGCGCTGCCCCCTCGTGGGCGAACTTGATGGCGCGTCCCAGGATCGACAGCGCTTCGCCGCCGATGTTGCGTTGGAGGTAGACCTCGGCTTCATCCAGCACGTCATCGATCGGGGGCTCCATCCGGTCGGCCAAGAACGGCCCAGCGGCTCGGTACAGGCGGTGCTCCCAATAGCGTTGCCAGCGGTAGGTTACGTACGACTTGAAGGCCTTGAGGCTGACCTGCCGCTCCAGGTACTGGCGGTAGTTGCGCGGGGACGCCAGGTAGATGATCCACTCGGCCATGGGCGTAGGCCACGCCTCACCGCCCAACCGCTCGATAGCGGCCACCAGGTTTTCATTGGAAAACGGATTGTTGCGAACGAAGATCTCGCCGACGATGCCGACAATCGGACGCGCGGTGTGCTTGTGGGGGACCTTGGCGATTAGAGCTACAGCGGCGCGGACCGCCGCGCGCAGATCGGTGCCCCCCAGGATGGCAGCAACCACCTGTGCGCGGGCTGCGGTCACTGCTTGGTCGGTGCTGCCGGGCGTCAGCTCATACGGCCGAACCTTGGAGCGAGCCTTAAGCACGATGTCGGCGAGCACGATGGCCTTGAATAGCGATTGCCGCAGAGCATCGTCTACCCCTTGGTAGGCATTGATGCTGGACGGCGACAAGAGCGCCACGTCGCCCAAACCTTCGCGTACCAGAATTTGCCGTTGCAGTTCACAATACTGACCGAAACGGCATGGCCCGCAGGCGGTGGGCATAAGGAGCGCTTGGTTTTCGGTGAGCCCTTGCGCGCGCAACGTACCAATCAGGTTGCCGATGGTGAGCGCGGTGGGGAGGCACTCGCTGCCACGCGTGAGGCTCCGACCCAATTCAAACGTCGCCTCGGTTTCAAACGGCAACGGTCTGGCATCGTAGCCATGCTTACGGAAGGCAGCGGCAAAAAATTCGGCACCAAACTCGTGCATCGGCGGGATCCACAAGGTGCGCTTCTTGAAGTCGATCGCGCGCGTCGAGACCGGCATGCGGGCGTGCGCCTGAGGGCGCGGGCGTTTCAGGACGTCGATAAATGCCTCAATGCGTGTCAGGTAGCCAGCGTCGCCGCCATGTTCGTCAAGCTCCAGCGCCAAGAAGGGCCGATTCCCCATGATCTCCTCGGCAAACGACAACAAGAAGCTGTCGGGACCGCACGAGAAGTTGGTGAAATAGATGGCATTGAGCGTTGGGTCGGCCGCTACCTGTTCCAAGACGGCGAGGATCTTTTGCCCATACGACCAGTAGACGTTCCGGTAGCGCTCGGTCAGCAAGCTCAAGTCGGGCTTGAGGAAATCCATCGGCAGCACGGTAAGGCCGCGCTCCGCGATCTTGGTCGGCAAATCCAGATTCATACCGCTGTCGGCGGTGTTGTAGGGGCGTCCCACCAACACCAGGAGCTGTTCGCCGTTGGCCTTTGCCTCTTTCAGCGCGGCAGCACCGGCGTCGTGGCAGCGCCGTTCAAATTCGGCATGGCTTTCACGCGCACGCGCCCAGGCCTCGGCGATTTGGCCCTGGGTACGACCCAAGGGTGTGGCCAACGCGCGCGCGAGGTCGGCCACAAGCTTGGTTTCGGGCAGGCGTTTGTCGATGACCGGGGTTAGTAACTGTGCGGTGTCGATGCCGTTCTGCGCCAATGCGGTGCGCGCATAACCGGGCCAGGCTTGTACATAGGGGCAATAGGTGGCGGCGTTGGTTTCGGGGCTCGGGCGCTCGTTGGTGAGTTGGGGCAGGAAGATGAAATCCACGCCTTGGCGGAGGGCCAAGTGTGCGACGTGGCCAATGGCCACCTTGGCTGGAAAACAGAATTCGGCGCCCGCCAATCGGCTGCCGAGCTCGCGCAGCTCTTGATTAGATTCGGGTGAGAGTTGGATGCGATAGCCCAGCTCGCCAAAGAAGCGTCGCCACATCGGCGTGAAGGTGTAGTTCACGAGCGCGCGTGGAATTCCTACCACCGGGGCGTTCTCGGGCAGTTTGACGTTTTTGCCGACCTCACGCCAGATCTGGTCGCGCATGCGCAGGTAACGCCCATGCGGTGACAGTCGCATTCGCTTTTCACCGGGGTCGCGCCCACACATGTAGCCCCATGACGGGCTGGCCTCGACACCCTCGATGTCGGCAAAGGTGAGCGTGCAGTCATTTTGACACAGCGTGCATGTCTCTTTGCGCACCGTGATGGTGCGGCGGTCCAGGTCGAGGCCGCGGAAGCTTGTGCGCTGCTTGCCTTGCTCTTCCATCGCATGGCGGGTCAGCAAGGCCACGCCGAAACTGCCCATGACGTGACAGTAGGGCGAGACGACCATCTGGACGTCTAACAGGCGCTCAAAGGCGGCCACCAGGGCTGGATTACGCGCGGTGGCTCCCTGGAAGAAGATTTTGGTGCGGCTGCGGTAGCGGTTCCCCACCACCTTGTTCAGGTAGTTCTTGACGACCGCTACCATGACACCGGCCAGTGCCTGTTCGCGCGTGCAACCTTTTTGGATGAGCGCCGCGACGTCTTGTTCCATGAATACGGTGCAGCGATCGGAGGCGCGTGGCGGCATTGTGCCCAACACCGCCGGCCCAACCTCATCAACGCGATATCCCAATTTGCGCGCCTGCTCTTCCACGAACGAGCCGGTGCCGGCCGCGCAAACGTAGTTCATGTTGGCGTCGCGGATGTGGCCGTCGACGACATGCATGTACTTGGAGTCTTGGCCGCCAATTTCGAAGATGGTGTCGATGCTGGGGTCGAAGCGCACGGCTCCCGCCACGTGTGCCGAGATTTCGTTGACGATGGCGTCGGCGCCTATGACTTCGCCGATGAGCGCACGGCCGCTGCCGGTGGTGCCCACGCCCCGAATGTCCCAGGTGACACCTAGCCGCTCTCCAGCCTCACGTAAGGCTCGGAACAGGTGTTTCGTCGCAGCGATCGGGTCGCCGCCGGTGCGGCGGTAGATGTCGACGACCACGCGATCGTCGGTATCCATCAACACGGCCTTGGTGCTGGTGGAGCCGATATCGATGCCTAAGAATACCGGGAGGGTGGTGGCGGCGGGTTGAATCAGGATGCGCACGTCGCTGCCCTGGGCGTCGGTGAAGTGATCTAGGCAGTCAAACGACGGATAGAGTGACTTCTCCATCGTGAGCGGCCA